>DAOVYW010000134.1 GCA_030635415.1 Candidatus Firestoneibacteriota bacterium | reverse complement strand
GTCAACACGCTGGATATTCAGGAGATAGTGAATGTGATTTTGGGTTGAGGAGGTAGTCTGTTAAAATGAGAACCCTAAGATTAAAACCGAACAAACAGCGCGCCATTTCTAAAACAAAAACAGAGCAAGGTAACCCCTGGCTAACCAAACTTGCCCTTTTTGCGATGTTGGCTGCTTTTGGATGTATTTTGGCTCCGTCTGCGGCGTGGGGGCTTGATGTTATTCCCGGACTAAAAGGTTTTGGAACTGATACAAGAGCAGCTTATGGAGCAACTAATGACCCCGTCATTTTTATAGTGACAGATTTAAGTACTAACAATGGAACGCCAGGAGATAGCACTCGTAATGGTACTGCTGTAAAAACAGGGTCATTTTTAGAGGCGATTAATTACAATCCGCCGGCAAATACAGGTAAAATTATATTGTTTGAAGTTAGTGGGACGATAAATGCTGTTAGTTCACCTTTTCAAGTTGCTCGCGGATGGCAGAAAACCGAAATAGAGATTATAGACCTATTGACTTACCATTGGTCAGCAAGTTTGACCCTGAACATATAATTAGTTTCTCTTGCGGACCTGACCAGCGCCGGGGTCTTCTACGAAGGCGGATAAAGGCGATCCGGGGACGCTGGGAAGGTGAGGTGGGGGTATCATGGATGCAATCGACGCGGATGAACAAAAAAAGTATGCTATTAAGGAGCCGAAGAATTTATCGCCGAGGATCACATGGCTCAGAGATTACTATTTTCAAGGTATTAAGCGTAAATGGAATAATGAGTTTACCTCCTGGAGCACGGGAACACCATGGGATTTTCAGTATGAAGAAACCACTTTTTATAATGTTCCCGAAAACTATGCTTTTTTGCAAACCTTCAAATCCGCTTTCATCCAGACGGCAAAAAAGGTTGAGTTGCACCCTGATTTTTGGATCTGGAGCCTGCCCGAACGCAAAGCTTGGTTCGTCAAAACGGTAATGGTGCGTTACCTGCCTAAAGAAATTCTGCCGGGAGATCTCATCGCCGGGGCGCGGTTCAATATTATGACATCAACCTGTCTTACTAAAGGAGAGGCGAAACAGTATCACAGGATGATATACGGCAGGAAAGGGAGCCGAAACGCGATCGTGTGGTTTCATGACCATGGTTATGGTAATGCCGGAGCTGTCAGCGGTCATCTGATCCCGGATTATGCGACCATCATAGAAAAAGGCTGGAAAAGCGTTTACCAAGATGTGAATGCCCGCTATAAGCAACTTTCCGGCTATGAAAAAAATGGAAATAAGGGCGCCCAGCTTCGAGCCATGATCACGGCTGCTACCATGGCCAGGGATCTGGCAACAGAATATAGCCTGCGGTGTGCTGAACTCGCTGCTACTGAAGAAGATGCGCCAAGAAAACAAGAACTTCTTCAGATGGAAAAAAACCTCAAGCAGGTACCGTGGGAGCCTGCGCAGACTTTCTGGGAAGCGATGCAATCGCTGTGGCTGACGCATATGCTGGTGATGAGTGATGAAAATTATCCCGGTCCCGGCGTTTCCTTTGGCAGGCTTGATCAGTTGCTGTATGCTTTGTGGAAGCGATCCCTGGAAGAAGGTATGGACCGGGAATTCGGAAAAGAGATATTGAAATGCTTCTGGATCCATCCGAATACGGACTATGATGCACTGATCCGCACGGGGGGCAATCAGGGGATTACCTCAGCCTATGGTCAAATGATCACTCTGTCAGGCTTGGGAGCAGGAGGTAAGGATATGACCAATGACCTGACTTATGCGCTGCTTGAGGTCGTTGAAGAAATGATGCCCCTTCTGGAGCCCAAGCTCAATGTGCGGCTGCACCGGAATACTCCGGAGAAACTTCTCGCTAAGCTCGTTGCTATGATCGCATCCAGCCAGGGTGCGCCCTTCACGCTAAACTTTGATGAGCGTTCCATGGCGGGGCTGATGTACCAGGCCGGGAAGTCGGGCGTTGAGCACCTTATCAACGAAAGCAATGTCCATGAGTATGCGCCCGTGGGCTGTATTGAGAACACTATGGTGGGTAACGACCGCTCCGGCGTAGTGGATGTCAACTTGAACCTGTTAAAAGCGGTAGAGCTTGCTCTCGCCGGCGGATATGACCTGGTCCCCTTTACCGATCCCCGGAGCGGGATAACTGATCCGCATAAGCGCTTTGGACCCAACACAGGCAATCCGGCGGATTTTAAAGTTTGGGAGGAGTTCTGGAATGCCTATGTTGTCCAGACCAAGTTTATTATTAAAAAGATAGTTGACCTGTATGAAAAACCGGAAGAGATAAGGGCGAAATTCTCACCTACACCCTATCTTTCCTGCCTGGTAAAAGGATGCGCGGAAAAAGCCAGGGATGTCACTGAAGGAGGGGCAGAGCTCTCTTATACTACCCTGGAGGCTGTAACCTACGGGACTACGGTGGATTCACTTCTGGCCATAAAATACCTGGTGTTCGACCAGAAGGTCTGCACCCTGCCGGAGCTGATCGACGCCCTGAAAGACAACTGGATTGGCCATGAAGTACTGCAGGCTAAGGCGTTATATAAGACACCAAAATATGGAAGGGATGATGACGCGGCCGATAAGATAGGAAAAAAGGTAATGGAAGTGTGGGTGGAGGAAACCTGGAAATACCGGACCCAATCCACCGGCCGGCAATTCCGGCCGGGTATGTTGAGCTGGAATTTCTGGATACATGACAGTTTTATTCTGCCGGCCAGTCCCGACGGAAGGCCCCAGGGTGAATTTCTCTCCAACGCGCTTTGTCCCTCTAACGGAGCTGATATTAATGGACCCACGGCCAATGTCAATTCAGTCGGGAAAGTACTGGGCGGTAAGGATGCTGATAACCAGGATGGCTGGAAGGGGTATTGCAACCTGCTTCCCGGAGGAGGAAGTCATACCCTGACTTTCAATCCCTCGATGATCCGCGATCCTGAGCATAAAGATAAATTCAAAGCTTTTTTGCGGGGCTATATAGAGAACGGCGGAACCGCGCTGCAGTTAAATATGATCGACACGGAGATGCTGCGGGACGCGCAGAAACATCCCGAAGATTACAGGAATCTTCTGGTGCGGGTTACCGGATACAACGCTTATTTTACCAGCATTGGCAGGGAGCTACAGAATGAAATTATCGCGAGGGAAAGCCATTCTATTTGACAGCCGGAAAATTGCATGAGCGCCGGAAACCAGACGGCGATCAATGGCCGGCAAGAGGATGGTCTTATCCTGAATCTGCAAAGGTTTTCGGTAGATGACGGCCCGGGCATCCGGACCACGGTATTCTTTAAAGGATGCCCCCTGCACTGTCAATGGTGCCAGAATCCGGAAAGTATTTCGGAAAAGCCCCAGGTGTGGTGGCTTGAGAACCGATGCCTTGCTTGCGGGACCTGTATCAAAGCGTGCCCGAATAATTGCCTTTTTATGAGAGGAAAAAGTATTCTGATTGACCGTGATTGCTGTTCGGGATGCGGTAAATGCGCCCGCGAGTGTCCTGCGAACGCGCTGAATCTTTTGGGTGCCGAAATTAGCGAAGACGAGCTTTTCAAGGAAGTGATCAAGGATCTGGCCTTTTTTGAGAAATCAGGGGGAGGAGCCACAGTTTCGGGCGGAGAGCCTACCCGGCAAACCGATTTTGTTGCGTCATTTTTACGCCGCCTGAAAAAAGCAGGCGTCAATACAGCTCTGGATACCTGCGGGTTGTGTTCCGTCAAGAGCCTTGAAAAAATATTGCCGTTTACCGATGTCGTGCTGTATGATTTGAAGGAAATCGACCCGGATAAGCATTCCGCGTTTACCGGCCAGGATAACCAAATGATATTCGGCAATCTTCTGTATATCCGCGATTATATCCGGGAAAAGACATTGGATACGAAATTATGGATAAGAACGCCGCTCATTCCTGAAGCAACTGCTACCTGCGAAAATTTGACGGGCCTAGGGGATTTTCTCGCCCGAAATTTAAATAACTTCATTCAGCGGTGGGAGCTCTGCGCCTTTAACAATCTGTGCAGGGATAAATACCGCAGATTGGGGATAGAATGGCGGTTTATCAATAGCCGGCTGCTCACTGAGGAGGATCTGCGTGAATTGGAAAAATGTGCCAAGAGATCCGGCGTAGACCCGGACATGGTTACAACCACAGGAGCCGCCGGATCAAAGCCGCACCGTAGAGAAATCAGATATGAGGCTAAAATGAACGATCGAAGAAACAGGTATCATTCATTTTCAGAAGCGGAGAGGCGCGCTTTTGAATCAGAGCTGAAAGTGGGAATGCTTGCCACTGTCAGTGAAACAGGACTTCCGCATCTTACGCTCATTTCGACGCTCCAGGCGGGAACACCCAGAGAGGTGATCTGGGGACAGTTTACAGAAGGGTTGAGTAAAAAAAATGTCGGAAATAATCCTAAAACCGCTTTTCTCATCATGACATCCGCTAAAGAACTATGGCGTGGCCAAGCGGACTTTACCCATACGGAAAAGCAAGGGATGGAATTTGAAATGTTCAATAATAAGCCGATGTTCCGCTACAATGCTTATATGGGCTTGCATACAGTCTATTATATGGATCTGGTTGAGCATTACGGCGAGGAAATTCTGCCTTACAGAGGCATTTGGAAGGCGTTGGTAAAAACGCTGGTGGCGCAGAAAATCTCCGGAAAGAAAAGAAAGAAGCACGTGCTGAACTTCTGGTCCCGGAAACTCTTGAACCGCGTGTCAAATCCCAAATTTTTATCATATGTAGGGAAAGAAGGTTATCCGATCATAGTGCCGGTGATCCAGGCACTGACAGGGGATGGCCGGCAGGTCATATTTTCTCTTTCTGCATATCAAGATGAACTTGAAGCAATCCTTGATAACACCCCCGTGACTGTTTTCTGTATGTCTCTGAGCGCGGAGGAACTTTTAATCCGTGGAACTTTTGGGAGGAAGCGGATAGCGGGCTTCAGATGCGGCATTGTCAATATCGATTGGGTTTATAATCCCATGCCTCCAAAACCCCAGCAAATATATCCTGAACCGGACATCAGTCCTGTGACCTCTTTTTAGCGGGTATTTATGAAAACAAATCGCATTAAAATTACGGCACGTTTGGTATTCTTTAGTGGTGGCCTTGCAGACCAGCTCGCAGGGAACAGTATGCCTGTTCCCTGCTTCCAAAGATTCGTATAGAACAAATATTTAGGCTTGATTATTTTAACGGGAAGCGATAAACTAAACCGAACTGTCGCAAAGACTGCAATGATTTCAAGCAGTCATCACAAAACGGAGGTGGAGTATGTTGAGAAAAGCAGGTTGGTTTCTGGGTTTGGCTGTTCTGGGAATGCCCTTACTGACCGGGGCCGAGCCGATTGCGTTCGAGCAGGCGGGGAATGTGGCTGGAATGACGGGCCTGGAAGTCGGCTGTGATATCAATTATTCTTATGAGAAATTTGAAGACTCCGGAGTGGGAGGGATTGACGAACAGACCATAATGGAAATTCCGGTTTTTGTCCGGGTCGGTCTGCCGATAATGGAAATCAAGCTGACCATTCCTTATGGAAGCGCTCTGAGCAACTATGAAGCGGCTGAGAATAATGATTTCGCAGCAATCCAGAATGTGGGCCTGGGACTTAAAGGCGGATTACTGGCATTACCCTTTTTCAGCTTGGCGGTCGGACTGGATACCGTGTTTCCTACGGCTGAACCGGAGAAGTATATTTTTGGCGAAGGGCTGGCATTAAATCCCTATCTGGCGGTTGATTTGGATATTATGTTAATGAAACTGCACGCTAATATAGGTTATGAATACCGGGGCGAGTACGAGCAGGATAAGATTTTTAACTCCGCTACCGGTGAATTCGAGCCTAATCAGTTTACTGTGAAGCCGGGTGATGCCACAATTTTTGCGGTAGGAGTTGAAATTCCGGCAGGGGATCTCTTTTTCGTGCATGCGGAACTGGTGGGAACCAGCTACGGCGAGGTCAAAATCGATGAATTATCCATGCCGGATACGGCCGGATCAACCTTTGTGTTTGTTCCCGGCGTCCGGCTGCAAAAGGGTATTTTTAAGGCCAAGCTGGGTGTTGCCGTACCACTGGAAGTGGAGGAGGACCGGCCGAGTTGGGCGCCCCGGAGCGATTGGCAGATCATGGGAGGCGTAAGCTTGTTGTTAGGACTATAGAGCCGAACTGGGGTTAACCAAGATAGTGTATTGTATACTGCCAAGCAGGACAACTAGGCCGGGGATGATTTGACAAAAAACATGGACGAATCTTCCCGGCCTTCCCATTCTTCGGAACCCGCAACCTGTCCCATCCATGGCTTGCCTGCCAAATGGCATTGTGGAACCTGTGGTCGTCCGGTATGTTCGGCGTGTTGTCCGGTAGGACTGGATTACCAGGTTTTTCATCCGGATTGCGCTAAGCAGGCCCGGGAACGGATGGAGCAGACGGCCCAAGACCGCGGCGAAGTGGATGCGCCTTCCCGGGGAGTCAGGCTGGTAGCCTGGGCTTTTATCATCGCCGGAATTATACTGGCAGGGACAGCGCTTTTTCTCCTGGGGATGTCACTCTTTGGCAAATCTCTTCCCATAAGAAGTCTAATTACCGGACCATTGCCCGGGATTGATAATATTCCAGGCGGGCGGACAACCTTAAATTGGGCCGGAGGCATCAGCGCTTTTTTTAGCCTGATGTGGATAATAGTCGGCATAGGATTATTAAATTGCGCTGCAGCCGCACGGAGGATTGTGCT
>DAOVYW010000127.1 GCA_030635415.1 Candidatus Firestoneibacteriota bacterium | reverse complement strand
GAATTTTAAAGTTTTTTCTGGACCCCGGTTTTCACCGGGGTGACGAACAATACCAAAAACACACTAAATGCTCAAGCTCCTAGGAGTTTATCGGACTTAAGTACAAAATCGGATTTTGAGCACTTTTCCCCCTTTTCAAAAAGGGGGATTGAGGGGGATTTTGAACAGATAGTTGTGCGTTTTTTCAATAAATCCCCCCGGCCCCCTTTACAAAAGGGGGAGAAAGACTAAAGTCCAACAGGCGCCTAGTGTAATGTAACAGTAATATATTTACTTATGTCACCCCGGCATAATTTTAGCCGGGGTCCAGGATAAGCTATTTTAATTAATAAATTCCCTGGATTCCGGCTAAAATTATGCCGGAATGACAAAATAAAACCAGAATTCATAAAGCTCAATTGTAAAGCTGTTACTGATACACTACACTAGCTTCTTTTCGAGGGGGCCGGCTTCTTGATATTAAGGATTTGATCGATCATCTCTCCTTCGATAACTTCGTTTTCCAGGAGTGTTTCCGCCAGTTTGGTCAGACGAGGCTCATGCTTTTTTAGCAGTGACATGGCCCGCTCATAGGCCGTGGCTATTATTTTGCGGACCTCGCGGTCTATAGACTTGGCAGTATCTTCGCTGTAATTTTTTTCCTTTAAGAGATCCTTGCCCAGGAAAACCTCACGGTCTTTCTTTCCATACGTCATGGTTCCCATTTCATCTGACATGCCGAATTCGCATACCATTTTATGCGCCAACTCCGTGGCCCGTTCCAGATCATTGGCCGCTCCAGTTGAAATCTCTTTAAATACTAATGCTTCAGACGCCCGGCCGGCCAGGAGTACCGCGATCTCTCCCAATAACTCCTGGCGCATGCTCAAAAAACGGTCCTCCAGCGGTAGCTGCAGGGTATAACCCAGGGCCGTGTGTCCCCGGGGTATAATGGAAACTTTATGCACGGGATTGGTTCCGGGAATATTTCGTGCCACCAGGGCGTGCCCGGATTCATGATAGGCAATAACATTTTTTTCCCGTTCGGAAATAACCCGGCTCTTGCGTTCCGGGCCGGCCATCACGCGCTCAATGGACTCCTCCAGTTCCGACATGCTCACTTTTGGTTTGTTCCGGCGCGCGGCCAATAAAGCGGCTTCATTTGCCAGGTTGGCCAGGTCAGCGCCCGAGAAGCCGGGAGTGCGGCGGGCCAGGATTTGCAGGTCCGCGTCCGGCCCCAGGACAATATTCTTGGTATGGACCTTGAGAATACCGAGTCGTCCCAGGAGATCAGGACGGTCTACCACAATCTGCCGGTCGAATCTTCCGGGACGAAGCAGGGCCGGGTCCAGAACATCCGGCCGGTTGGTGGCAGCGATCAAGATTACGCCGGAATTGGACTCGAATCCATCCATTTCTACCAGGAGTTGGTTAAGGGTCTGCTCGCGTTCATCATGTCCTCCACCCAGACCGGCTCCACGATGCCGGCCCACGGCATCGATTTCATCCATAAAGATGATGCAGGGAGCGTGCTTTTTCCCCTGCTCAAAAAGATCGCGTACGCGGGAAGCGCCTACGCCCACGAACATTTCCACAAAATCCGAGCCCGAGATACTAAAAAAAGGAACCCCGGCTTCTCCGGACACGGCCCGGGCCAGCAGAGTTTTGCCGGTTCCAGGGGCTCCGAGCAGGAGTACGCCTTTGGGAATTTTTCCTCCCAGCTTCTGGAATTTAGTAGGGTCTTTCAGAAACTCGATAATTTCCTCGAGATCCTGCTTAGCCTCGTCTACGCCTGCCACGTCGGCAAAAGTCACCTTGGGCTTATTGCTCGGGGTTTGGAGTTTGGCCTTGCTTTTGCCAAAGGCCATGGCGCCGCCGGCCCCGCCCTGCATTTTATTGAGATAATAAAGCCAGAAGAGAATGAAGGCAATTACCGGCCCCCAGGAGAAGAAAAAGGTAGCTAGCCATTGCATACCCGAGGTGTGAGGTAGTTTGCTTATGATCTCGACTTCCTGACGATGCAGAGTATTGAAGAGCGTGGGATCATCGGTTGGTGCGATCAGACGAAAATCCGTGTTGTCCTTTCGCTTGCCGCTGATTTCCTTGCCCAACTGCTCTTTTTGCACGATAACAACCTTGGAAATATCATTCCGATTTACGTCCTTCAGAAATTCAGTGTAATTATACTGCTTAACGCCTCCGCGCTTGGGAAGGTTGATGTAATTCACCAGCATGATCACCACGATGAAAATGAACAGCCAGAAAGAAAGTGTTTTTAATGAATTATTCACATACTCCTCCTGATAAGACTTGTAAAAATGCATAAAAATACATATTAATTAATTTTTGTATCCTAGCATACTGCCATAAGGCTGGCAACTTTTTTATTGTTTTCAGTGTTTTTCGTTATTTAGAACATTATTAGGGCCGGGTGAAAGCCATGGTATCAGACTTGGCTGTCAACCGCCATCCGCCCGGCAGGCTCAGGCCGTCATGTTTTTGCGCGGCCGCGGACATGATACGTTCTAAATGCTTAGTGGATTTTTGGGGAATTTTCAATTTGTCCCAGAGCAGGGTTAAAACTCTCCAACGCAGCCCCTCGGATAAACGGTTGAAGCTTTTCCGGGATAATTTTAGTCCGGTACCCGGCAAGGGTGAGGCCAGGCGGTGGAGACAACGCCTGGCCAGATGGTTTAGCAACTCATCGTCCCGGGCCAGGGCTTTAGCGCTCCGGGCCAGGAGGGATTTTATATGGGGGTTGAAATCCCGTTCCAGTTTAGGCAAAAGTACGCGCCTAATCCGGTTGCGGGAAAAATTAAGGTCGCGGTTGCTTTTATCCCGGCGCCAGGAGACACCCTGTTCGCGGAGAAAAGACTCCAATTCATGCTTGGATACTTCCAGCAGAGGCCGGATCAGCCGGAGTCCTTTTGGAGCTTGGGTATGGGGAAAAGGTCTGGAGAGACGCATGGCGGCTAAGCCGCGTCCGCCCGCTCCGCGCAGGAGGTTTAAAAGCAGGGTTTCGGCCTGGTCATCCAGGTGATGAGCCAGGGCTACATTACGGGATTTATAAATGCGGGCTGCGTCCAGAAAACAGGTATGCCGGGCTTTTCTTCCGGCTTCTTCAATCGCGATACCGAGTTTTTTGGATTCTTTATTGACTTGCCGGTGATAAATAGTATAAGGCACGCCCAGATGCTCGCAGTGGCGAATGACCAGTTTCTGATCACGATCAGCATCTTTTCCTCTCAAGCCGTGATGAATGTGCACAGCCCGGAGACGTTTTTTTGAATCCGGGATGATTTCCGCCATAAGAACGAGCAGGGCAATAGAATCCGCGCCGCCCGAAACCCCGGCGAGGATGGTACCTTTAGCCGGCAGCAGAGACAGGAGAGTTTTCCGGATATGTGTTTTAAGAGGATGCATGAGGCGATTAATTCAGGAGGACTTCCGGCCCGAAGGAGTCGATTACCAGCTGGCGCCACCGTTGATAAACCACGCGGTTTAAAAACTCAATGGGATTATAATCATCAGTGACCACGAGCGCTGTTTCCCAGCCGGAGATGGTAACCTTCCGTTCTTTCAGCATAGCCCAATTGGCATCTGCCGGCTGTTCCCGGGGAATTTGTCCCTCGCCCGCGGCATAGAGCACATTGCCGAACCGACTCCTGGGTTCCCGGAAAAAAACATGACACCAGGCGAACTCGGATTTTACAGTTGCGTAGAGCGCGGCCGTAGCCCGGCGATGCGGTCCCTGGACATAACCGACAAAATTGAGCAAGACCACGCCTTGGGGATTTAATGTGTTTTTTACCAGGCCGAAGCATTCCTTGGTAAGTATGTGGGACGGAAAGGATTCCCCGGAAAAGGCGTTCAGTACAACCACGTCATATTTTTTATCAGTCTGACGGAGATAGCGCCGTCCATCCTCAATTGTGATTTTGACTTGCTGGGGATTAATATTAAAGAAACGCTTAGCCACGTCCACGACTTTACGGTCTATCTCCACTACTTCCACAGTGAGATTTTGTTTAAGCAGCAAATGTGCCAGGTTTCCGCCGCCCAGTCCGATTACCAGAGCGCTTTGAGCGGTAGGACAGTAACGGGAGATAAGACTCCCGATATCAAAGACATAAGGGGGGGAAGCCTGCCCCTGTTTGAGATCATCTCCGGATTGGATGATCCCGTCGATCAACAAGGTACGGTGCGTGGAACTCTCAAGGACTTTAAGCTCTCCATAAATGCTGGTGGTTTTATGAATAATCTTCAGTGTTTCACTGACCCATTGAGAGCGGGGTAAATGCGGAAAAAATACCAGAGTTCCCAGTCCGGCCGTTAGTAAAAAGAAGAAAAGCAAACGGCGTTGCGTCCGGAATAGAAAAAAATAGATCATCGGCATTAGCAAGAGAATACTGCCCAGGGACACTATGATAGTGTTTAACCGAAAAAGAGGAATCAGGTAAAAACCCATGGTTAGAGTGCCGAAAAAACTCCCGATAGTTGAAACCGCGTAGAGCAGACCGACCCGGCTGCCTATTTTTTCAAATTTTTCGGTATAGAGTTTGACGATATAAGGAGAAACCATGCCCAGCAGAAAAAGTGCCGGCCCGAAGAGCAGAGCGCTTCCAGCCAGTGCGCCCCCCCGCACGCCCAGTTGTCCGGCCCCGGTTAATATGGGATAGCGCAGGACCGGGATGAGAAAGGTGAATAAAGAGGCGCCCAAAATTATAAGGAAGAGCCATTCCGGCCGGCGGCGCAGGTCGGCCCAGTATCCGCCAACCCCGTATCCGGCGGCCAGGGCCAATAGGGTTACCGTAATCAGGGCTGACCAGACATAAACTCCAACCCCGAAATAAGGAGCCACTACTCTGGTACCTACTACCTCGATCATCATTATAACGTTTCCAGTTATAAAGGCGGTCAGCAGCAGCATCCAGGCCGGCACCTTTTTAATAACCGCAGAATCGATTTTTTTAAGACTCATGTGATTTTTCCACTCCTCCTGCCCTAAGAACATCCAGGGCAATTTGTACTCTGCCAAACGGCGCCGAGACCTGAACTCCGGCAATCATGGGACGGATAGTACGCAGCGCCTCGCCCGCGATCAGGATTCCTTCCTGCTGGGCTTTCTGGCCGCTGCCCTTGGCGCGCATTCTGGACATGATCTCCGGAGGAACGCTAGCGCCCGGCACCTCATTGTTCATGAATTCGGCGTTTTTATATGATACCAGGGGCCAAATACCGGCAATAATGGGTATAGCCAGACTATTTGTTTTTTCCCGGAAGCGCAGGAAAATTTCGGGGTCAAAAACCGGCTGAGTGATCGCAAATTCCGCGCCGGCCTCGATTTTTTGGCGCAGACGATCAAGTTCATGCTCAAGATTAACGGCTCCGGGATTAACGCCCACGCCTTTTAAAAAAGCCAGGGGAGTTGGGATGGGATTATTTCCAATATCCCGTCCGCAGTTAAGATTTGTCACCATCCGGGTAAGCCCGATGGAGTCTACGTCAAAGACCGCAGTCGCGTCGGGATAATCCCCCATTTTGGGCGGATCACCGGTAACAATCAAGAGATTTCGCAGTCCGGCCGCGTACGCGCCCAGCAGGTCGGACTGCATTCCAAGGATGTTTCTGTCCCGGCAGGCATAATGCAGCACAGCCTCTATGCCCACCTGTTGTTCAATTAACAGGGCCATAATCATGGGAGAGAGCCGGGCCGAAGCACGCGGGCCGTCGGGAATATTGACTGCATCAATGCCATGAGTTTTTAAAAGCCGGCATTTCTCCAGAGTTGGCATGGGATCCGCGCTTCGGGGGGGTGTAATTTCCACAGTAGTAATAAAAGTTCCGGATTGCAAACATTGCCCCAGGCGTGATTTATTGGCCAAGGGTTGTTCGATCATTGGTTCGTGGGTAGTGTCCTTGGCGGGTGTGGTTAAAACCCGTTGTCCGGGAAAAAGCGCCCGGATGGCAGAGCGTACAGCCTTGATATGCTTAGGTTCAGTGCCGCAACAGCCGCCGACTACAGCGGCACCGGTTTGGATAAAGCGTTTGGCATACTCAGCCAGGTATTCGGGCGAAGACAGGTAGAAATTGCGGCCATCCACCAGTCGCGGCATTCCGGCATTAGGCTGGCAGGATAAGGGCTTGGGAGTAAGCTTTGCCGCGTGTTCCAGCAATGTGAGCATGTCAGCCGGGCCGGTGGAGCAGTTAAAGCCCAGTACTTCCACATCCCAGCCCGAGGTCTCGCGAATAAAGGCCTCAACCGTAAGATTGATCAGGGTTTCGCCCTTTTCATTAAAAGAAGCCTGGAGAATAATGGGAGCATCCGTCAACTTGCGGGCGAGATCCACGGCGATTCGAAGTTCTTGGAGGTCAAAATAGCTCTCGAATATCAGTAAATCCACGCCGGCATCAACCAGGCTTCTAATCTGGGGCTGGTATAATTCGCGGGCCTCCTCCAGGGAGATTGGTCCCAGGGGTTTAACCATGGCGCCCAAGGGCCCAATGGCGCCGGCGACTAAAACCCGGTCACCCGCGGCCTGACGTGCCAGTTCCACGGCACGCCGGTTAATCTCCTCAACCTGCGAAACCATACCAAAGCCTTTTAATTTATAGGCATTGGCGCCGTAAGAATTGGTCTCGATCGCGTCGCAGCCGGCCTGGACATAATCCGCGTGAATTTCATGGACCATATCCGGGGAGGATAAATTCAGGGCTTCATAGCATTGATTAATATAGGCCCCGCGCTGATAAAGCATGGTTCCCATGCCGCCGTCGAATAAAACCACGCCCTGGGCTAATTGTTCGCGAAAAGGAATAGGCAATCTACAGATCTCCTGAGGGAATAGTGTTTTGATTTTTAACTTGGCAATTTCTCGCAGCCGAATATGAATGCGAAAGCGATTATAACAAAAAGCCCGCAGGGAGCAAAGCTATAATTCCAGCCGAAACCGGGAGCGTTTCCGTATTACCTCTGATCCTCGACGTAGGTGCCGGCTTCCATGCCTGCCCACCGAAATAAGTCACGGCATTATTATAATGTAGGGGCGTTCAATTGAACGCCCTCGGAG
>DAOVYW010000259.1 GCA_030635415.1 Candidatus Firestoneibacteriota bacterium | reverse complement strand
ATGGCTGAAGTATTTCCCAAGGTATCAATTGTGATTACCGCATAAAAATAACGCGTATTCGGCTGCGGAGGTATACGGGAGGTGTGCACGGAATCCAGGAAATATTCTTCCTTAATTGGTTTGAGATTTATCGGCTCGGGCCAGAGTGATCCGGGAGCCAAGGACTGAATTGCACTTTCTGAGCGAAAGACCTGGTACCTAACTTTGGCTATAGCTGTTACCGGCACAGGTTCCCAAGCCAGCAGAACGCGGTCTCCGCCGGTTTCAGCTTCTAAGCCGCGGGGCGCCGGTAAGGGCACGGCCGCAGTTGCCCGGGAATTGGCAGTATTACCCGCAGAACCGGGAGTGGACACCGCCTGAGCGCTGACAGTACTACCCGCAGAACCGGCCGGGGTTAAGCTCGGCAAACTTGATGCTCCCGGGGTATTGACACCGGGTTCCCGGGGCTGAGCAGCACTCAATGAAGCAAAGACTAAGCAGCATGGAATAATTAGGGTTGAAGCCTTCGTAACGGCAGACAAATAAGAAACCTCCAAAATACGCGGCAATTTCCCGCGTACACATAACTATCATTAGAAAGTTCTTTTTTTCGGAAAGTCATTGGAACCAATCTCTTTGTATTATCCCAAGAGCTGACTAAAGACGCAAGGATATTTTCTAGGAGCCTGAGCAATTAGTCTGTTTTGGGTATTGTTCGTCACCCCCGGTGAAAACCGGGGTCCGGAAAAAACTTTGAAATTCAGATTCACGGAAATTTATATTTGAAGCAGCTTTCGGTAATTAATTGACACGGTTAATAAAATATATTTTTATTTAAAAAATCAGGCAGGTTCAGGGGCGTGCAGATTTTTTACTCCTTCTATCAGGGGAATGACCTCGCCCTTGGAATTCAAAAACTGAACTTTGCGTTCCATTAAAAGATTGGTGCGTTCGAGTAATGAAAGGCCGGCGAATTGTTCGCGGGAGAGCAGATTATACCCCGTAGCTTTCTTAATGACAATTTGATAAACCCTGGTTTCAATAGACATAAAGGAAATCTGGTTTCCAAAAGTTTATCATTTTAACGAAATACTCCTTATACCTTCGAGCAGCGGTATATGTAAACCAGCGGCATCCAGAAATTGCACTCTTTTGTTTAAAATAAGGCGATTACGCTCTCCACTGGGGATTTCCAAAAATTCACTGCGGCTAATTAAATTGAAGCCTTTGGTTTTTCGTATCGATATATGGTGGACACGTTCTTCCATTAACTGATTTCTCCTTCAAGTAATAACTCTTTTAACATAGCTTCATCAATTTCTTCCGGTGGCGCTTCAACTACTTCACCGGAAATATCTATTCCCGCTTGTTCCTCTTGCGGTGAAACGCGCAACCCTACCGTCATCCTCAAAACGCGAAACATCACAAAGGCTGTACCTACCGTCCATACGAAACAGACTATTATCCCCAGCAGCTGCACCCCGATCTGGATTAACCGGGGATGAGCTAACATATCCGCCTGACCGAAAATCGCCACCGCCAGAGTGCCAAACGCCCCACATATCCCATGGACCGGAATTGCGCCCACCGGATCATCCAATCTTAATTTCTTAATAATTAAATCATATCCCAAGTTATGTACTATACCGGTACACAGTCCGATAAGCAGCGCACCAAAGGGACTTACTACATTACAAGAAGCTGTGATAGCTACTAATCCGCCGAGAATACCGCCTAAAAATTTTTCGTTGAGCTCGGCTTTCTTCTGGAAAAGAAAAGAATGATAAAATGCGGAAAACCCCGCGGCGGCGGCGCAAAGGTTAGTATTTAAAATAATGCTTCCCACTTTGTGGCTAATTTCCAGAGTGCTGCCGCCATTAAAACCCCACCAGCCAAGCCATAACAAGAACACGCCCAATACGCAAAATACATAACTATGGGGTTTAAACGGCTTTACCTTGCCTTGAGAATCATACCGGCCTAAACGCGGACCGACAAACCAAACACCTACCAACCCTACCCAGGCTCCCACCGAATGAACTACGGACGAGCCGGCAAAATCCATAAATCCCAGCTTGGCCAGCCAGGGTTGATTTCCGCTGAAAAATAGATT
>DAOVYW010000142.1 GCA_030635415.1 Candidatus Firestoneibacteriota bacterium | reverse complement strand
TTATTATTTTATTTATTACTTACACAAAAGTTAAACCCCCAAACCCAATTTGACCTGCTTTCCAACACTATAGAATATTGTCCCATCACCATAGTAATAGCTGACAGCCAGGGAGACATCAAATATGCCAATACCCATTTTACCCAGCTTACCGGTTATACTCTCGAGGAAATTCTCAAGCTTAATTTAAATTTTTTTTATCCCGGCAACCAGGATACTGACGACTACAAAAAAACATGGAATACCATCACCGCCGGCAAAAAATGGGCGGGTGAATTCCGCCTGCGCAAGAAAAGCGGAGAATTATTCTGGGGTCTCGCCTCCTTAAAACCCTTACCGGATTCGCAAGGACAAATTTCACACTACCTCTGTTACCTGGAAGATATCACCGCCCATAAACAGTCTGAAAAATTAATCGAACATATGGCGCTATATGATCCCCTTACCGGTCTGCCCAACCGTTCGCTTTTTAATGACCGCCTTAAGCTGGCACTTGAAGAATCCCACCTTTTAGGACACCAGGCAGCTGTAGCCTTGTTGGATCTAGACCGGTTTAAGGTTGTCAACGACACCCTGGGACATACCATTGGAGATCACTTACTCCTACTCGTCGGCAAGCGGTTGAGCGAAACTCTTCAGGAAGGCGATACCCTGGCCCGTATGGGGCAGGATGAATTCATAGTGCTATTACCCCATATTCAAAATTTCCGCGAAGCTTTGACTAAAATCAAAGCCTTGATGGATGCGTTACAAAAACCTTTTCTTTGTGAAAACCACGAACTGCAAATCAGTGCCAGCATTGGAATCTGCCTTTATCCCGAGGACGGCCAGGATCATATCTCCCTGTTGAAAAACGCCGACATGGCCTTAAACGAGGCCAAAAATTCCGGCAGCAACCATTATAAATTTTACACTTCCCAACTCAACACCAGCGCCCTCAAGCGCCTCTCCATGGAAACCTCCATGCGTCACGCCCTGGAACGGGAAGAATTCCAGGTTTTTTATCAGCCACAAGTCAGCTTACGAACCGGCCGGATAACCGGGATGGAAGCCTTGCTGCGCTGGCAGCATCCAACTTCCGGCATGATCATGCCGGATCAATTTATTCCCCTCGCCGAGGAAACCGGCCTAATCGTCCCCCTGGGAAAATGGGTTTTAAAAACCGCCTGCCTCCAAAATATCGCCTGGCAAAACCAGGGATTTCCGCCCCTGCGAATCGGAGTCAATCTTTCCGGGCGTCAATTTCAAGAACCGGAGCTGGTAGAAATGGTCCTCGGCGTATGCCAGGATACCGGAATGGATCCCCGCTTACTGGAATTGGAACTCACGGAAAGCATTCTTATGAGGGATGTAAACGTCACTGCCATGGTTCTTCGATGGTTGAATAAAAAAGGGATCAAGATCGCTATTGACGATTTTGGCACCGGCTATTCCTCCCTGACGTATCTGAAACGTTTTCCCATCAACAACTTGAAAATCGACCGCTCCTTTATTCAGGAGTGTCTTACCAATACCGACGATACCGCCATTGTCACAACTATTACTTACATGGCCCACAGTTTGAAGGTCAAGGTAACCGCCGAAGGAGTCGAGGATGCAAATCAATTGGATTTCCTGACCCATTTGGGCTGCGATGAATTCCAGGGATATCTTTTTTCTCCTCCCATACCCGCGCTGGAATCTTCCGCGCTTTTAAAAGACCGCCGCAGTATAACCCTGCCCCATCCTCCCTTCCAACAACTTTAATATCGGCTGAAACGGAACCGGGTTTTCTCCGTAATATACCCGCCATTCGCTTTTCTGCAAATGAATAATTCATGCTGTTTTTCAAACTCTCAAAAGCCTGGACATGTCAGCCACGCGACGTAGGGGCGTTTAATTAAACGCCCCTACAACTTTCGGTGATGCCATAACGAACGCCTAATATATTACCTTCTTTATAACTGTTCAAGCAGCAAAAGCAGGCTAAGCGCGATGATGGCCAAAGCTCCGCCCCAAGACAGAATAGCGCGGGACAGCATTAGGATTTTAGAATTTCGGTTCGCTAAATGGAGAATGGTTCTCCGGGATAAGATCGTAGCCAGCGCAAACGAGGAAGTAGTAATTCCCATACCTAAAGCCACGCATGCCATGGCCCATAAACCCGGCCCTAGGATACCCACAATAATGGAAAAAGAAAGTATGATGGCCGCTCCGGGGCAAGGGATCATCCCCGTGATCAAGCCGGTAATTATCAGGTTTTTAATACCTGCGTCCGGGGAAGAAACCCTTTCCGTTTGGGACCGGCCCGCTCTAAACTCTGTCCAAGTCCGCCAGGCCAGGAAAAAACCCAGGACCATTAACAGGGAATAACTGAGGGTTTGAAGTTTGTGACTCCAACCCTCAAATGATGTCAGGCCGCTGATTTTCAAAATGTAATACAGCGTCATTACCAGTACCACGGCCGAAAAAACATGGATAAAAGCAATCAGGTTTCCCATCAGGAATCCTTGATGCATACTTCCCGGACGCCATAAAAAATAGGACGTAACGATAGTTTTTCCATGCCCGGGCCCCAAAGCGTGAACCACTCCGTAAGCAAAAGCCAGAAGCAAAAACCACCAAAAGGATCTCCCGCCGGGATTGCGGCGTATGTCCCGGCCCAAAGCCGATATTTTAATTTTAAGTTCTTTCTGGATCCGGTGGCTGAAATTAACCAGCGGTTGGAACAGGATGATTTTTCCCGCTCTTTTTCTGGTCACCGTCCGGTCCCCGGTTCCGGCCATAAAGGGATTTACGTTGGCATACAGCGGGGCCGCTCCCAAAAACAAGGTAAGTAACAGCAATAAAATCAAGAACTTCATGGCAGCCTTTCCCTTACAATACTAGAATTACATTGCGATAAAGTAAGCGTTGAGAATATCTCATGGCCGGCGCTTAAATCGGATTACCGCGGTCTCGGGAAATCCATCTTCCTCGTAGCAAATGAATTCCTTCGTCCGCTTAATCTCGGTTTCCACGGAATAAAACGGTTCCGCGCCCTCTAAAACCAGCTTATCATCCTCCATTTGCAGAGCCGTATAGTAGGATTTATCGAAAATTGAAACCTGCAGGTTTTTAAAATGCTCCGTGGCGGCCACTGGGCAAGGAACAAAAAAAGTATATCTGACTCTTCCCTCATGGATGTCGGCCTCAAAATCTCTTGTCATTTTTACCGCAAATTCACGTCCGTCTATCCGGATAAAAGTAAAGTAGTCAAAATTCTCTAAATTCAAAAAAGCATTTTCCTCAATCTCCAGGTTCTCCTGGGAATCGAAAAGCTGGTTACGGTCCCGGTCATATTCCTCCCTGACCATGGTGCTGAACATCTCGTCAAACGTCCATCTTTCCCTTATCCCGTCCAGACCCTTATCATTAAAAACAAAAAAAAGTTCGTAATCCACAAAAAGGTGGGGATGGGTTAAACCCCTGACCGGCAGACCCAGCAAAACCGGAATTATTATTCCTCCCGCCGTAAAAATCCCCACCAGCCGTCGGCAGGATCGCGGCATCATTGCCCGGACTGGCAAGGTGTCGCCGCCGGTTCAGCGGAGGAGCCGCTTTTCCGGCGCCGCCTTGGGGCCACGGGATATCGTTTAACCAGGGTAAGTTGATTATAATTTTTATTACTCCGATAGGTAACCCGGTCCATCAACTTGTTAATCAACACGCCGCCCACGCCGCCTTTCATGCCTTTCCGGATACAAGACTTGATGGACACGCTTTGATGTTGGGTAACATCATGCGGATCTCCATAGTCACGGATTTGTACTGCCAATTGCTTTTTCTGGAAACTCAGCTTTACTTTCAGCATCTGACTGGCATCATAATCATTCCCATGCTCGATAATATTAAGCAGCGCTTCTTCGGCGGCAAGGATTACCGCATTGATAGTTAGTTCGTCCAGGTTTTCCTGTTCGCACAAATTACTAATGAAACCCCGGATGGAATTCAGGTAATTAATATCCCCGTTAATTTTTAATTCCATACCCTTATAGCGGGATTTGATCCGCCGGGCCCGGCTTCCGGACTTAAGGGTCAGGATATGCGCCCAGGCATCAACATACACTATCTCGTTACACTGCCGACAGCGGTATATATCCATACCCCTCACCCGCGCGACCTGGCCGCAACAGCGACAGGTTATAGCACAAGGAAATTCCGCTTTATGGGGTTCCTCCTTCACCAGAATATCCAAACGGCTTTCAGTCTGTTCATCCACCAGAATCATGGTCAGCATACCGGAATCCGTGACCACCACCTTCCCTTCCCAAACCCCTTCCTGGAAATTCGCCAGTTTGCGAGGCAGGACCAACCCGCTGTTCACGATCACCTGGGGCTCGCCGCGATAATCCCGGATAATATTCCGGTCGACATCCCGGGCCTCCACCCGGAGGGTAAATTCTCTTCCGCAAAACACCTCGCTGTCAACCAAGAAAATATGAAAATTATTAAGTTGTTCCGGTAACTGGGGCGGCCGGGCCCAGATGGTTACTTCGGACTCCTCCGCCAAAAAATCCATCATACTGCTCAGTCCAATGGCTTCGAAAACGCTCATTAACTTTTGGGAAACGCGGCAAATTTTAATATCTCCTGCTTCACTGGAACGGGCCGATTCCAGCATCCCGGCAAAAACTCCGACTCCGGCTGAACTTATATAGGCAACCTCGGCTAAATCAACCAGAATGAGAAAATGTCCGGTTTTCATGAGATTTTCCAGCACCCGCTCAAAATCAGGCGCTGCGTTTACATCAATAAATCCCTTGATACGTAAAACCCTCACCTTGGAATTATATCTACTGGTGGAAACCCTAAATTCCGTTGATTGATCCATCATTCTACCTTTTTCAAAACATATTCAGTCTTTCTTTGATTACCAATTTTAGTATGGACAAAAGCCTGTATGGGGATAATATCAGTAAATTAAAGAACGGTAAATAAAAATATGTGATTGGGAATGCTCTTCTTCATTTACCGATTTGGAATAAGATTCGAATAACATTCATACTGTAAAGGGTGGGATTTCAGCAATTTCCGGGTAAAATATATAGTATGTTTATCATCGCAATCCCGGTGTTTGTAGGGGCACGGCGCGCCGTGCCCCTATGATTTATTAAATGATTCGAGTCCACCCTCTTCAACCCACTGATAAAATGTTTTTCTAATATAGGTAAACTCTTTTATATTATTACTAATCCCTTTAGGAACATTCTCTGACGGATCAATAACCACCACCTGTTGGTTGGTCTTGCCGCGCAAACCTAAATTCAAAAGCATTGAAGACAGATAATCAGTCGGACGGGCAGCAAATCCGACAATTATAACTTGTTCTGCCGCCCCAAGATGTTCAACAGCGGTGTTGTATAATATCTTAAAAACATTCTCTATTGTTTGCTCTTTATCATTAGTAAACGGCATCCCTTTGAAAATATCCGGCAACATTAGCAAACAAACTGAAGGCAGGGCCATGCCTTCTTTATTCGTAATTGTTTCCATGTCTTTTGACTCATATACTGCAAGTTTTTGGAATAATTTCGAATTATTAAAAGCATAAATCCCTTTATGTTTCTCAGGATCAACTTTATCCTTTTCTAATAGTACCCAATTCAAAGAACCATGCAATTTTAAAATACTCAGTTTATTTCCATCATCTATTTGCTCAGAATTGCATGAATATTCTTTATGTATCGGCGGAGTATCTGATGCAGCTACCCATCCGATTAATGAAGACTCAACTAAAATATCCTGGTTAAACGAAACAATAAGTTCATTATTATCTGCAATATGTTTTAAACACTTTATAAAATAGTTTTTTTCATAGTTGTTCTTTCTTCCTTTTAGAATCTCACATAACTGATAACCATACCAATAATATACACTAAGAAATGCTTTTCTAATTTTATTAGCATAATCATGTCCCCAATCAGAAAAGACTGGGAAATATCCTTGATTTAACAGACTCATCCGGCTGAAATAATCCTCAAAATCTATTTCATTAAGGTGATCATGACCATATATTCTTCTGAGCGATTCTCTTATCATATCCCAATAAATCCACAAAGACCGACATAATTTGTTCTGTTTGTCACAAGTCTCACATATATCACGTTGATATTCATCCACATTCCTTTTTGAACATATCTCACACAATTTATTATGAATGTCCATCATCACTTCATACCCCAGCGGATACCCCATATCCTTGGAAGCTCCAGCACCGAGAATCCAGACCCGTTTCGGCATTATTTCCCCCCTTTACTGACTATCATTCCGACTTACTCTTTTTATGCGGATTTTCCGGATCTAATTCCCATTTAATCGGATTGTTGCGGATGTATTCACGTAATGCTTTTAATTCCTTCTCATTGCGGACAACCCGTTCGTAATAATTCCGCTGCCATATGGCATGGCTTATTTTGTATACTTCATGAATCTTTTTACTAACTGCGGCTTTATATGCCCTGATAATGGTGGGAATGGATCCAGCTATAGGTTTTCCAAATTTCTCAGTGGTAGGGGCACGGCACGCCGTGCCCCTAC
>DAOVYW010000233.1 GCA_030635415.1 Candidatus Firestoneibacteriota bacterium | reverse complement strand
TGGATGCGTCCTGTGGTTTCTCGGTGCGGCTATGGAGAACCAGCAGCTAGCCGTTCGCCAACGCCTCTCGGATGTCTACCGCGGTCAGTTCGACGCCCGCAAGAACAGCCTGACCTCATTCTGGAAAGAGGTCGATCGGAAACTGGACCAGGCCCAAACCAAGGAATGCACAGCCAACCTGCAGAATTGCTTGAACGAGGCAAGAAAAAAGGCGATGGAAATAAATCAAGCGCCGACTCGCAAATAATATTAAGTACGGCAAGCTCCTAGGAGACGACTTTTTTGACTTTGTTTGTGCGGATACAGCGGGTGCAAACCATGACCCGCCGTACGACACCGTTAATTTCAGCGCGAACTTTTTGAAGATTCGGCTCCCAGCGACGTTTGGTATGCCGCATGGAGTGGGAAACTTTAAAGCCCACCTGATGGGTTTTGCTACAAATTACACATTTGACTGGCATAAAGAGGACACCTTTCGTTTAAATGGAGTAAAATATATAACATGAAAGCCGACGCATGACAAGCAAAAAATGAAAAATATCATAAATTTAAAAGATTCTATTCAATATTTAAAAGGCGTGGGTCCACAGCGAACGGGGCTGTTGAATAAATTGGGCGTTAAGACGGTGGAGGATCTTATTCGTTATTTTCCCCGGGCATGGCAGGACCGGAGTCACCTAACTGAAATTCGGGATATTGAATCCGGTGCAATCACTACTCTCTGTGGCCTGGTTCGAATGCGATCTACGTTTAGGGTGCGTTCGAATTTTAATATTACACGCGTGGTTCTGGAAGATAACACCGGACGGATCGAGGCTACCTGGTTTAATCAGCCTTATATGCGAACCCGTTTTCAGGATGGGCAACGCGTTATGGTTCATGGGAAGGTGGAATTTAACCGCACCTGGCGCATCATGAATCCTGAGTGTGAAATAATGGAGGATGAAACAGAAAATCCTATCCACACCGGACGGATTGTGCCGATTTATCCTCTCACTGCAAAACTTACCCAGCGCGTACTGCGAAATACTATATATACTGTGCTGTCCCGGCTTCCGCGATCTCTGCCTGAGATAATTCCACCAACCGTAGTACGAAAAAATAATTTTCCACCCGCGGACCGGGCGGTTAACGACATTCATTTTCCGCCAAATTTTCAGGCCCGGGACCAGGCCCGGCAGCGGCTGGTCTGGGAAGAACTTTTGCTGCAACAGCTGGCCGTGGGGCGTTTGAGATATCAATACCAACAATCGGAAGGCACGGCTTTAAAGCGGGACGGAGCCAGGCTGGAAAAATTCATCTCCCATTTGCCCTTTGAACTGACCTCGGCTCAAGTCCGGGCCCGAGATCGGATTTTTCATGATCTGGCTTCTTCCCGGCCCATGCATCGGTTATTGCAAGGGGATGTCGGGTCCGGCAAGACGATTATCGCCGTATTAGCCATGCTCTTGGCGGTTGATTCCGGCCGGCAGGCGGCCCTGATGGCGCCTACCGAGGTTTTGGCGGCCCAACATTATATGAATATCAAACAGCTGCTTGATTCTTGCGGCGTAAATGTGGAATTAATTGTTTCCGGAAGCCCGGCCCCGGAGCGGCAGCGTATTCGCGATCGTTTAGCCGGCGGGGAAATCAACATTGCCGTGGGAACGCATGCCCTGATCCAGCCGTCCGTGGTTTTTAATCATCTGGCCCTGGCAGTTATAGATGAACAGCATCGCTTCGGAGTTGAGCAACGCGCCATGCTTAAAGCTAAGGGACAACAGCCGCATGTGCTGGTTATGACCGCGACGCCTATACCCCGCACCCTATCCATGACAGTGTATGGCGATCTGGATGTAACCACTATTAATGAATTGCCCCCGGGAAGGCGGCCGGTTCAAACCAGATGGCTGGCCCGCGCTGACAGCCGGATGGCATATAAGCAGGCGGCGGCCGCGGTGGAGAGCGGCCGGCAGGTGTATGTGATTTTTCCCCTGATTGAAGAATCCGAAAAAATGGATTTAAAAGCTTTGAATTCGGAATACGCGCATCTGTGTAAAATGTTTAAGGGCCGGAAACTAGGTCTGTTGCATGGGCGGATGAAAGCGTGCGAGAAGGAAAAAGTCATGGTGGAATTCAGGGCGGGAGAAATTGAGATTCTGGCCGCAACCACTGTGGTTGAAGTCGGGGTGGATGTTCCGAATGCCACGGTTATGGTGATAGAGAACGCTGACCGGTTTGGTTTGGCGCAGCTTCATCAGCTTCGGGGCAGGATCGGCCGGGGCGGACATGAAGGATTTTGTTTTTTAATAGCTAATCCGACTATGGCTGAAGGAAAAACGAGGATGGAAATCATGACCCGCATAACGGATGGATTTCAGCTGGCGGAGGAGGACCTGGCTCTGCGCGGTCCGGGTGAATTTTTCGGTCTGAGCCAGCACGGCCTGCCGGAATTTAAGCTGGCTGATCTGTCGCGGGACGCAGCCTGCCTCGTGGAAGTCAGAGAGACCGTCCAGGAGATTATCCGGCAGGATCCTGATTTACAGAAGCCGGAAAACCGTGAACTGGGTCGAGTTTATGCGGATATTTACGGAGCAAGTGAAAGCCGGGTCAGGTCCGGTTAACAGGAAACAAGTTCCTAGTCGCACTCATCTGTGCGGGGATCAATTAATTTTTAAACCACTCTTGACATCCAGCGTAAGCCTGAAGAGTGGGCCATCTCCAAGGCGGAAAAGCTACCGAAAAATTGTCATGTGCTTCAATTTTGGTTTTTTTACCAGTCCGAATATGACCTCGACAGCCAAAATTTTTGTTATTGACGGCCGGCTCCAGTTTGCTATATTATCCTTGAAAGCATTTACTTATCAGCTTCAATCCGCATTGTGGTAAAAGCAGCCATCGCTGCACGCCTGGTGGTTTGACATTGAAGAGGTAGAAATTTATGCTTTTAACCGGGAAGAAAATAAATTCAAAGTCATCAATCCGGCCGAAGCGTAGTACATTCTGCAAACGAGTATC
>DAOVYW010000044.1 GCA_030635415.1 Candidatus Firestoneibacteriota bacterium | reverse complement strand
TGTCTTTTTCATCTTCGGCCTTAATCAATAAAAAGAGAGATTTTTAAAAAGGCATATAAAATAATAGCTAGACTATATATAATTATAGTCGTAATTGCTTTGGTAAAATATTTGTACTGGATTTTCAAAAAAAGAACGATTGATATTAGTGACCACAAAATCAGATTATCATTATTTGCCGCATTGATTTTATCGCCCGTTTTACTCTCGGTCATTTTAATATATCCACGAGATCATTACGTTATCATAATAGTCGGTGTAATGCTGATATTAAGTATGCTATTTGTCAATGAAATGCTAATAAAAGTTAAATTTAGCAATAATATTATTGCGGCAGCTCTGATCATTGCATTGATCATTAGTGTTCCCTATAAAGTGTTAGGTACAATAGGACTATTACCGGGCAAAATAGCAGAACAATCGAAAAAACCCAACATTCAAATCATCCAAGGTCTTAATGCTTTAGAATTTGAAAAAACCACGATATTATTACTTGAAACTATGGCATTGGATACTTTTTTAGATAAACGATATACAGTTATTGAATTACCGAAAAATGTGGAGTCGTTAAGTGGATTTATCGAAAATAACGAAGTCGATGCAATTTTGATTACAAAAAACACAATTAATAATGCCCAAGCAGAAAATAATTCTATGCTGTTGGAATTTATTCAAAACCATCCACCGTTTCTAATCAGACATAATTTA
The DNA here is from genome assembly GCA_030635415.1 of Candidatus Firestoneibacteriota bacterium. Taxonomy (GTDB): domain Bacteria; phylum Oederibacteriota; class JAAXVQ01; order JAAXVQ01; family JAUVAV01; genus JAUVAV01. The sequence continues at coordinate 12,417 of DAOVYW010000044.1, read as the reverse complement.
AATGAAGAAAATTATTTGTTAATGAAAAATCAAGATGCGCTGTAGGTTGGGAATCTTTACGCAAAGAATACTTTGTGTAGTTCTTTGAATGGTTATGTTAAAAAATTAAACGAGCTTGGTGAAATAGATGATCGGAACACAATATAGATATTCATCTTTAAAGCATTCAGGAATAGCAACCTAAAAACAGACCTCTTGCTCAAGCTTGCAGAAATTCCCGCAACTACCAAAAGGAGCCTGGACTTTTGCTGCCAGTGAATGAAATGAAAAAGCTTCTTCTTAAGCCCACCGTCCTGGGGTTGGTTGTAATTCTCCTGGCAGGATTTCTTTTGTTCTTTGATTTGGGAAAAGGAAGTCTGTGGGATTGGGATGAGGCTATCTATGCTTCCGTTGCTAAAGAGATGATCAGGGACGGCGATTATTTATCCTTACATTTAAACGGGAATTACTGGCCGGAAAAACCGCCCTTGCTTATTTGGTGCATGGCCCTGGCTTATAAAATGTTTGGCATAAATGAATTTAGCGCGCGCCTGCCGGCTGCTATTTTCGGCTGGCTGAATGTAATATTGATTTATCTTATTGGCAAGCGATTCTTCCATCACTGGATCGGATTACTCGCCGCTCTCTTGCTTGCTTCCAACTTACACTTTTTGATTGTATCCCGCATGGCAATGCTTGATATCCCTATGATGTTTTTTACCTCTGCGGCCTTATATCTTTTTTGGCTGGGCCGGAAAGAGCCCTGGTACTTTATTTTTGCCGGTATTGCCATAGGACTATCGGTGATGACAAAAGGAGTAATAGGTTTTTTCCCGTTACCGATCATCTGCTTGTATATCTTACTATCTTCTCAATTTTCCCTACTCAAACACCCGGTTTTTTGGGTTATGATCATTATTAGCTTGCTGGTTGCCGGACCGTGGCATATCCACCAAGTATTGACCCATGGCAAAACCTTCACTGACTATTACTTTATCTATAATTTATTTACTCGGGCTTCTTCTACGATCGAGGGTCATACCGGGACAATATTCTTTTACCTTAAGTATGTGTTTGAGCATTTCTTTACGCCCTGGCTGTGTTTATCTCTTCTGGTTTTGCCGCTCTCCGGTTATAAACTGGTCCGCAACTTCAAAAAAGATAAATCCTCATCAATATATTTTTTATTGATATGGTTTCTAGTGCCATTTCTATTCTTTTCATTGGCAAAATCCAAAGTAGCCGGGTATATTATTCCTTGTTACTTGCCACTGGCTCTCATCACGGCTAAATTAAGTCCGGACAATTTGCAGCATCTCTGGTTTAAAAGATTCCTCATCGCGGTTTTAGTGGTAACCGCGGCAGAGATGGCGCTGTTTCATCCATTACATATGATTATTATTGATAAGAGTCCGGAAGTAAAACAAATAGCAGAATCGTTCAAAACCATTAAACCTAAAATAATCGCATTCAATATCCCCCCCAATGCACCCTCGTTTTATTTCAATTCGCAAGTTAGGCACATGGGCGATTTGGCTCAACTTGATAATCTGCTTTTACAGACTAAAAACTTTTATATCTTATGTAAAAGCAGGGATTCCCAATCAATCCGGGCTCATTTAGAGGGGAAATGTAATTTGAAAGTCATGGCCACAAGTCCAACTGGCGATCTCCGGCTTATAGAAATTAAATTAATGGATAGTAATGGATGAACATGCTGTTTCTCAAAATATCAACTATTGCTTTATTCTCTGTCGCCGGCTATTTCATAGATAAAAAGCGGCCCTACCTAAAGCATGCCCTTTCCACTAAAATCAACTGGAACCTGGCCGGTTTTTCTTTAATCACCGTTTATTTTGTCTTTTACCTCATCTTAAAAATCACCCAGCATTATTCTTTTCATACCAATGCCTTTGATTTATCCATCTATGACTACGCCGTGGCGAATACTCTGCGCGGCAAATTTCTCTTTGTGCCCTTTTTAAACGGCTCGTTTTTCCAGGAGCATTTTAGTCCGATCCTGCTTTTACTCACGCCTTGGTATATGATTAAAAACTCGCCGGTCACTCTACTGGTGATTCAATGCCTGGCCGTGGCCGGTGCGGCCTGGCCGTTATTTTTACTGGCCAGTAGGCAATTGGGAAACAAGGCCTTGGCGCTCATCATTGTTTTCGCGTATTTAAATAACTGGTATCTCGTTCATGGTTTACTTTATGATTTTCACGTGGAAATGTTCGAACCATTATTGATTATTTTAATGCTTTGGGGATATTTAGAAAGAAAATATCTTGTTTACTGGATTTCGCTGCTGCTGGCGCTTATGTGCAAAGAAGATGTTGGCCTTTATCTCTTTTTCTTCGGTCTATTGGTATTAATTAAAGAAAAGCGGATCAAGTTAGGTTTAATTACTTCCGGAGCATCGCTTTTATGGGTTTTTACCGCTTTATTAATCATAGCGCTTATGAATAATGAAGCCGCTGTTTTCTCAGGATATAAATTTTTAACCAATTGGATTCCCCAAAACACCAGTCTGTCAGAACGATTTTTTCATTGGACTTCGCATCCTCTTGAAACCGCGGGTATCTTTTTGAATATGAAAGTCTTTCGCCTGTTCTATCCCCTGGCTTTTCTTCCGTTGTTTTCCTGGTGGGGCATTCTGCTCCTGGCGCCAATTGGATTGAATGCCTCCAGCGCTAATTCCCTGCAGGCCGGATTTATGCTGTATTATTCCGCGCCCATAATTCCATTTTTATTCGTGGGTGTTATCTTCGGTCTGAAAAATATACTCAAACGTAATCTTAACAAATTCTGGATTTTGCTCGCCTTATGCCTCTATTTAGTTGCCTTCAATGTACATCGCTATTTTCCTGACAGTCTGGAGGCCCGGCATAAGACCGGAAGAGCAATGCTGCAGAGCATCCCGGAAAACGTCCCCCTGGCCGCTCAAAGCAGCCTGGTGCCGCATATATCCCATCGCGGGCAGATCCACATTTTACCCAGGACGGAAGCAAGCGATGAATATATTGCCTTAGACCTGGCCGGCAACCCTTTTCCCATGACGAAGCAAGGGCTTCACGACATTTATAAATCCATTAAAAATAATCCGAAATATCGGGAAATTTTTAATAAAGATGATTTTATACTATTTCAGAAATCAAAAATGACAGAAAATCCTTTAAAAACAGTCATTGCGAGCGACCGAAGGGCGCGCGGCAATCGCGTTTTTCGAATTGTGACAGAGCCTCGTGAAAGGGAGGAAATTTTCATCACTATATCATAAGTCGACGATAAAGTCCGACAGACTTCCAGGGAATACTTTAGTCCTGGGCTGCGGCTCTAAAGAACATCCTTTCCGCCTGTCTCAGATCCTGGGGAGTATCTATGGAAAGGAGGGGTTTGGCCACCCGCACGACGTGTATTTTTATTCCGTGCTCCAGGGCCCGCAATTGCTCTAATTCTTCTGTCTTTTCCAGGGGGGTGCGCGGCAGCCCGGCAAAACGCAGTAAAGTATTACGCTGATAGGCATAGAGTCCGAGATGCAGAAGAGCCTTGGCGGGAGGTTTGATTTTTACAACGGAACGCGGATACGGAATCAAAGCACGCGAAAAATATAGCGCGCTCCCGTCCCGACTGCAGACTACCTTGACTGCATTAGGATCTTTAGCATCACCGGTTGGCAAGGGAGCAGCCAGAGTCGCCATCTGAATTCCGGCTTCCTGCTTGAATGGCTCTGCCAGTTTATCAATATATGCCGGAGGAATGAAAGGTTCATCTCCCTGGATATTGACAACTATATCGCAGGGAATGCGCGCTATGACCCTGGCCAGCCGGTCCGTGCCGGAAGCGCAGGCACGTGGAGTCATAACCGCCTCTCCGCCGAATTCCCGGACTGCTTCATAAATCCGGAGATCATCCGTTGCCACCAGGAGGCGGGAAAGACACCGGGCTCTGCTTGCCCGGCGCCAGACCTGCTCAATCAGAGATCGTCCTCCGAGCCGCGCCAAGGGTTTGCCCGGCAGCCGGGTTGACCCCCACCGGGCGGGAATAATTCCGACAACCTCCGGCCCGGGAATATTCCCGCCTCCTAATGATGACACCGAAGTAATCATGTTTTTAACCATTACTACCTATCCTCTTTTGACACGGTCTTTTTATAGCTCAATTGAATTTTCCCACATCCCATGCAGATTACACAAAACCACCGCGAAAATAGCTTTAAATACATCTTTTCTTATATGGATTTTGACATAAGGAATAGTATTGGCTCCTCCCAGTTCAAATCTGCTTATAAAAACAATTTTATTATCCTTGGTTAAACCATGCAGGCCGATATGTTGAATATGATGTTCTGCGGTACTGGGATGGAATACATTTTCTCCTACTTTTAAGGTAACGCTTAATTCCCCGCATTCATCACACTCCGCGACCTGAATAAATGGAACATGCTTTTCATTGCCCTCATTGGTTTTTGCCTGCATAAAATCATTTAATCTCATCATTCCCTCCTATTATTTGTTTTTGGCAAACCGCACACCAATGCGTACCGCGTTGGGCCACCACCCCCTTTTTAATTATGCTGCCGCATCTTTTGCATTTTTGACCGGCTCTGCCATAAACCCGCAGCCTATGCTGGTACCCGCCCTGGTTATTATCCGGATCCCGATAATCCGATATACTGGTTCCTCGATATTTTACGGCCGTTTGGAGAACATTTCTAATGGCTCGATAAAGACTCCGGGCCTGCCTAAGATTTATTCTCTTTCCCGGAAGACACGGTGACACCTTGGCGGCATGGCAAGCTTCATCAACATATATATTGCCTAAACCAGCCACTACTTTCTGATTTAATAAAACTGCTTTCAAAACAGTTTTTCTCTTTTTTATACTTTGATAAAGATAATCCGATTTGAATTGTTTTCCCAAAGGCTCCGGCCCGAGCTTTTTAAAATAATCGTGTTCTTCGTGATTTTCCAGAAACCTCACCCGGCCAAATTGCCGGGTGTCTCTGAAATACAGGAATTTCCCACCACTTAATTCAAGTTGAAAGTGCGTATGTTTGTCCGGCAGCTTAAAAGCATTTCTATTTTCCATCTTCTTTTCCGACGCGACAAATATCTGGCCGGTCATGCCAAGATGCAAAACCAATATTCCTTTATTCAACCTCAATATCAAATATTTTGCCCGGCGATCAACTGCCAGGATTTTACTGTTAATTACTCTGCTTTTAACTTCCACGACCTTTTGGCCTCTAAGCAATTTAGGCTTGGTAAGTTTTAAATTTAATATCTTCCTCCCGCAAATCCTGCCGGATAATGATTTACGTATGGTTTCAACCTCGGGCAACTCCGGCATTACGCCGCTCCGCCGCAAATCGCCGCGTTAAAAGCACCGGTCTGACGGTTAATTGTTTCATGCCTTGTACCCACACCTGGCCTCCCTCTTCAAAAACACCGCTGTTTATGCTTTTTTTTGCAATCTTCTCCGCAGCGGTAACAAACCTCGTTTTTTAAATAACCGCCCGCGAAATATTCCCTGATATTCTCCATAGTGGTCTGGGCAATGTTGGTCATTGCTTCCCGCGTGAAAAATCCCTGGTGCGATGTAATCAATACATTCGGAAAAGTTAAAAGCCTGGCCAGCGCATCATCATTGATCATGTAAGAGGAAAAATCTTCAAAAAAATACCCACTCTCCTCCTCATAGACATCCAGACCCGCGGCGCCGATTTTCCGACTCTTTAATCCCTTGATCAGGGCATCGGTTTTTATCAGCTTCCCCCGGCCGGCATTAATGATCATCACCCCGTCCTTCATCTTGGTTATGCTCTCTTCATTAATCATATGCTGCGTTTCAGGAGTTAAAGGACAATTCAGGGATATTATGTCGGCGTGCCGGAAAACTTCGTTCTGACTTACAAAACGAATACCTCTTTCCCGGGCATAGGCTTCATCCGGCTTTTTGTCAAAAGCCAGGATGTTCATACCGAATCCTTTTAGAATATCAATCAGGCAGCGCCCAATCCTTCCCGTGCCGATAACCCCGGCCGTCTTCCCGTGCATATCGAAGCCCAGCAATCCATTCAGGGAAAAATTCCCATCCCGCGTTCGGGAATATGCTTTATGAATCTTTCGGTTCAGGCCCATCATGAGCGCCACTGCGTGCTCGGCCACGGCATAAGGCGAATAGACCGGCACACGCACCACGTGAATATTATTATAGGCGGCTTTTAAATCCACGTTGTTATAGCCCGCGCTTCGCAGGGTGATTAGTTTAATGCCATTCTGCTTTAGCCGGGCAATGGTCTTTTTGTCAATAACATCATTCACAAAACCACATACTACGTCATAACCGGCAGTCAGATCCGCGGCATCATGATTGAGGTGTCCGCTAAAATATTTAATGGCATAACCAAATTGACGATTGGTTTGATCAAAGAAATCCTGATCATACGACTTGGCATCGAAAAATAATATTTTTACAGAATTTGCCATAATTATCACACCCCTGGCCGGCGAATAATTCCGTCCCGTTTTTTAGAACTTACCAATTGCGGCAAGACAATTCATAATATGACTGGGGATGCGTGCATGCCGGACACTCCTGAGGCGCTTCCTGGCCTTCATGCTGATAACCGCAATTTCTGCATGTCCACATCACTTTTTCCGGCTTTTTGAAAACTATGTCCGCCTTAATGTTATCTGCCAAGGTTTGATAGCGGATTTCATGGAACTTCTCCGCAACCGCTATTGACTCAAAAACCCCGGCAATGTCTTCCCATCCCTCCGCACGCGCGGCTTTGGCAAACTCAGGGTACATGATGGTATTTTCATACTTCTCCCCGGCGGCTGCGGCCTCAAGATTTTCAACGGTACTCCCAATAATGCCAGCCGGAAAAGCAGCGTTGATTTCAACTGAGCCTCCTTCCAGGAACTTAAACAGTTTTTTGGCATGCTCTTTTTCCTGATTAGCCGTTTCTTCAAAAATTGCCGAGATCTGGACATATCCTTCTTGCTTGGCTTTGGACGCGGCATAAGTATAACGGTTTCTCGCCTGCGATTCACCGGCAAAAGCGGTCAGAAGATTTTTTTCGGTTTGAGTTCCTGCTAATTTCGGCATGACTTTAATCCTCCTTTAGTTTATTTTTGGCATTTACCCCAAATGTCATTTCAAGGCTCCCTGGACAAAACGCGGAAAGTCCGCTAAAAACCACTCTCCGTACCAGCAACTAATTAGACCCGTTATTATAGAAAATAATTCATATTTGTTCAAAATAAATATGCGCCTTTTTTGAATCTTTACTTTCTGCCCGGATAATGTAAAATATATTGGATTATTTTCCAAGGAGGAATAAAGAAAATGCGTTTACCCTACATGATTTCGGGCATATTGATTATGGTTTGCCTGGCCGGATGCGCCGGGGGACGGGGAGCAGTTCAGAAGGGCGGGCAGCCTCCCAAAGTGGCCCTGGTCCTGGGCGGGGGCGGAGCACGCGGCTTCGCGCACGTGGGCGTAATCCGGGAGCTCGAGAGCGCCAAGATCCCGATAGACCTGATCGTGGGCGTGAGTGTGGGCAGCTTGCTCGGCGCGCTTTACGCGGATACTGCGGATTCATTCAAACTTGAGTGGAAAGCCTTTCAGATCCAAAAAAAGGACATCTTCGATTACAAGCTGTTCAATCTTAAGGATGGCCTGGCCAAGGGCGATGCTATTAAAATTTATATAGATAATAATATCGACGCGAAATATATAGAAAACATGAAAATCCCGCTGGCCATTGTGGCCGTAGATATAAACAGCGGTTTGCCGGTTATTTTCAAAACCGGTTTGGTAAGAGATGCCGTGCGGGCCAGCACGGCTGTGCCCGGTATCTTTATGCCCATGCCCTATGAGGGCAAGTTCCTGGTTGACGGCGGGGTCGTGGGCAACCTGGCGCCGCAAGTCGCCAAGGATCTGGGCGCGGATGTGATAATCGGAGTTAATATTGCCAAGCCCCGTTCCAATCTCTCCCGCGGTATGCCCAATGTGCTTACAGCAATCATGGAAGCCATCAGTATTATGGGCGATGAGATTGTTCGTTTGCGGAAAAAGGATATTGATGTTTTAATTGAGCCCCGGGTTGGAAATATAGGCATTACCGATTTCAGCAAAAAACGCGAACTAATCGAGGCCGGACGCCAGGCCGCGAAAAAAGCAATTCCAAAAATCAAGCAGCTTCTGGGGTTATAAGCTTATCAGGTTAAATTACTCCGCCCTGAAAGACGGGGATTTTGTGGTGACGTATTAAGCAACTTGAGGCGGCCCAGGGCCCGGCGGGCCGGAGCAATGTTGTATAAAGATCCGGCTACCAGAACCGTTCCCCGCGGGCCGGCGGCCCGCACGGCCTTTTTCAAGGCTGACTGGAAGCTGCGTTGCGGTTCGGCTTTTACTCCGAAGGCCTGGAAATGTTTGGCCAGTTCTTTGGCCGGCAGGGCCCGCGGATCCGGGGACGCGACTGTCCAGGCCGCTTTGGCCGCCTGGGCGAATTCCCGGCACATGCCGCTTACATCTTTCTCCTTGACTATGCCTGCCACCAGATATACTTTCCGCGAACGTAAATGCCATTCCTGGATAAGCGCGTGTACTGCCGCGGGATTATGCGCGCCATCTAAATATATTTTCGGTTTCCGGCCAACCATCTCCATGCGCCCGGGCCAATGCGCGGATTTAAATCCCTGTCTAATGTCTTTTCCGGATATCTCATAACCAGCCTGTTGTAACTTTTTAATCGCCAGAACTGCCAAGGCCGCATTTAAAACCTGGAATTCTCCATGCCAGGGTATATGAATTTTAAATGAATTCTCCCCACAATAAACTTTATGCGTGGAATTACAAGTTAAATCCCGCTGTTTTAAGATCAAATCTATTTGCAGCCCCTTAGGGGTTCTTTTCCAGATTTTAACCTTCACAGCATCACTGGAATTCCTGCCCGCGAACTCCAGTGGAAATATTTTTCTGCGTGCTTGACACCGCATCAGGCCGCGGAGTCCGGGACGTGCTTCGGCTGAAAGCAGGGGCACTCCTTTCCGGGCTATCGCGATTTTTTCCCGGCAAATAGCGCTCAGGGTGTTCCCAAGTTCCCGGGTATGTTCCAATCCTACATTGGTCAGGATGGAAAGAATAACCCGTTTCCATACCGAGGTCGCATCCAGGCGGCCGCCCATGCCGACTTCTATCACGGCCAAATCTATTCCTTCCTGCCGGAAAATCTCAGCTGCCAAGACTGTCCAGGCCTCGAAGGTAGTGGCCGGAGTTCCAGCTTGTTGCAGAACTTTTAGTCCTGGCAATAATCTTTTACCCGCCGCGGCAAAAGTGCGCTTAGGGACTTTTTTTCCATTTAGGGTTATGCGTTCCCGTTCATCCTGGAGGTGGGGCGAGGTAAAGCAACCCACCCTATAGCCGGCCTGGGTTAAAACCGCACTAAGCAGGGCTGCTACCGAGCCTTTGCCATTAGTGCCGGTAATCTGCACAGCCGGGCAGGTGGCATCAGGCTGACCAAGATAGGTTAGAAGTTTACGCGTTCTGATCAGGCCGGGACGAACCGCGCGGATAGTTAGTTGATGAAACGCTGCCCTGACGCGGGCATAGGTCATGGGCAGGAAATAGGCAGGAGCCGGGAAATAACGTTCTTTAACTCCTGGCGCTTAACTATCATATCCAGCATACCGTGCTCCAGGAGAAATTCGGCGCGCTGGAAACGTTTGGGTAAATGCTGCCGAATGGTCTGCTCAATCACCCGGGGACCGGCAAACATTATCAGGGCATTAGGCTCGGCCATAATGATATCTCCCAGCATGGCAAAACTGGCGGTTACTCCGCCGCCCGTGGGATTTGTCAGCACTGAGATATAGAGCAATTTGGCCGCAGCCAGGCGCGCCAGGGCGGCCGAGGTTTTGGCCATCTGCATAAGAGAGATAATCCCTTCCTGCATGCGGGCGCCTCCGCCCGAGGCCGAAACAATAACCACGGGCAGGCGTTCTTTTATCGCCCGCTCAATCAGGCGGGCTATTTCCTCGCCTATAACCGATCCCATGGAACCACCCATAAAATCAAAATCAGTTACAGCCAGAGCGGTCCGTTTTCCACCAATAGTGCAAATACCGGCCTGGATGGCATCCTGGAGTCCGGTTTTTTTCTTCCCTTTTTCAATTTTTTCATGGTAGCTGGGAAATTCCAGGGGATCGGCCGCCTTAATCCGACCAGTGGTTTCTTCCAGCAGCACACCATTATCCGCCAGTAATTTTATCCGTCCCCGCGCTGACATGTTAAAATGATGATTGCACTTGGGACAAGTTCGGAGAGCCTTCTCTATTTCTGTGTTGAAAATAATTTCGCTGCATCCCGGACAGCGGGTAACCAGGTTATCCGGTATATCCGTCTTCTTTTTCGTAGATACCCGGACAGTGGTATATTTGGGTTTCTTAAACCAATCCATTTATTACTTCCTTAACTATTATATTTTTAAAAATTAAGATATTTTCAAAAGAACTTTATTTTACATCATTTTAGTGGTTTTTCCAGACCTTTTTACCATTTTTTCATTTTTTCAGCTAATTCGGCAACTTAGGAACGTCCTTTTATCGCTTTAACCATCTCTTCCGCCAAATGACGCAACCTGTGCAATGCTTCCTGTTTCGTTTTCCCCTGCTCCATAGCCCGGATTAAAGCGCTTCCCACAATTACACCGTCTGCTATGCCCGCCACCTCCGCTGCCTGTCGGGGAGTTGAAATTCCAAATCCCACCAGTATTGGCAAGGAGGAATATCGGCGGATCCGGTCCACACCGGCCCGCATATCAGCAGGTAATTTATCGCGTTGTCCCGTAGTTCCGGTAACGGATACATAATATATGTATCCGTTTGAGTATTGAATTATGGCTTTTAGCCGGTTTGGAGTGCTGTTGGGCGTGGTTAAAAATACTGTGTTCAGAGCTTTTTTCCGGCAGATACTTATCCAGGATCCTGCCTCTTCCGGGGGTAAGTCCGGAATGATAAATCCATCCACACCCGCGACCTGGGCAAGGGACGCGTTTCTTGACATATCCGGTTGAAGAAAAGGGTTCAAATATCCCATGAGCAAGATAGGTATATTTGTTTTTCGGCGGAGGCTCTGGACCAGGCTTATAATTCCCGGCAGATTAGTCCCCTGCTCCAGGGCCCGGTGGGAGGAACGCTGAATTACTTTGCCGTCAGCCAGCGGATCGGAAAATGGCACGCCCAGTTCCACCGCGTCCGCGCCGGCCTGATCCAGTGCTAGAACCGCCTGGCGCGTGAAGTCCAGTCCCCGGTCACCGGCAGTTATATATGGAACAAAAAGCTTGCGGCCGGCAGCCAGTTCCTGTTTAAACCGGTTTAAAAGCCGGGCGCTCATAGGGCATCTCCCGGCTTGAGATCTTTATCTCCCCGGCCGGAAACATTAATAATAATATTCGCGCGCGGACCCAGATTTTTGGCCAAATTTTTGGCATAAGCCACGGCATGCGCGCTCTCCGTGGCCGGGATAATGCCTTCCAGCCGGGCCATTTGCTTCTGGGCTGCCAGGGCTTGTTTATCTGTGACAGAAGTAAACTCGGCCCGGCCGCTGTCTTTTAAAAAAGCCAGTTGCGGTCCCACACCCGGATAATCCAGGCCGGCTGCCACGGAATGAGTAGTCAAAACCTGGCCGTATTGATCCTGCATTACATAGCTCCGGCTGCCATGCAGAACCCCGACCCGGCCGCGCTGTAAGGGCGCGGCATGGCGTCCGGTCGAGAGTCCCTGTCCTCCGGCCTCGACGCCGTAAAGACGTACCTTTTTATCGCCAAGAAAAGCGGAAAAAATTCCCATGGCATTGCTCCCCCCGCCCACGCAGGCTATAATGGCGTTTGGGAGCCGGTGGATCCGCTTTAATATTTGCTGATGGGTTTCCTTGCCAATAATGGACTGAAATTCCCGGACCAGGGTTGGATAAGGGTCAAAGCCGGCCACGCTCCCCAAAAGGTAATAAGTATTACTTACATTGGTAATCCAGTCCCGGATAGCCTCATTCATAGCATCTTTCAGTGTGCGGGTACCGGAATCCACCGGAGCCACTTCAGCTCCCAGCAGGCGCATGCGGTAAACATTCAGCGCCTGACGCTGCATATCCTCGATTCCCATATAAACCCGGCATGGAATGCCAAAACGGGCACAGACCGTGGCCACGGCCACGCCATGCTGTCCGGCACCGGTCTCGGCAATGATGCGCTGCTTTCCCATGCGCCGGGCCAGGAGGACTTGTCCCAGGCAATTAGTTAGGTTGTGTGAACCGGTATGATTCAGATCCTCACGTTTTAAAAATACCCTGGGTCCGCCCCATGCCCTGTTCAGGCGTTCTGCCAAATCCAGGGGTGTAGGCCGACCGGCATAATTCCGGTACAACTCA
>DAOVYW010000235.1 GCA_030635415.1 Candidatus Firestoneibacteriota bacterium | reverse complement strand
TGGGGGTATTAGATAAAGTATGGCTAGGAGCTTGAGCATTTAGTCGGTTTTTTAGGTTGTCATTCCCGAATGCTCTTATCCCTGGACTAAACTATTCAGGACAGGCGGGAATCCAGAAAAGCATTATTTTGCAAGCATTGAAAAATCCCTGGATTCCGGCTAAAAGCATGCCGGAATGACAAAACGCACTAATTGCTCAGGCTCCTAGAGCGAATGATTGATTTTGCAATAAACCGGCGGGGTTTTTCTATACCCCGAAGGGGTAGAACATATTAGCCCAGGGCAGCGCCCTGGGTGGTAATGCGCATAACACCAAAGCCCTGAAAGGGTGAAACATATGAAGGTCAGCACCTCTACGAAGATGTATTGAATATTCCCTTATTTAATACGAGGTGATTCCGTAGGTTCTCCACTTCGCGATTTATTTGCATTATTTCCCGCCGAAGAGGGTCCTCCCCGTGGTTATTTTTTGCCATCTGCTCCAAGTTCGCGGCCAGTTTCCAGATGCGATTGCAGGATAAGTTGGCGGAGGCGCCTTTCAAAGTATGGGAAATTTGAGATACGGCTTCCCAGTCCTGCTGCTGAGTTTTGGTTTCCATATCTACAGTATACTGTTCGGAAATACTAATGAAGTCCTGTAAGAGCTTATAAAGCAATTCCCGGTCCCCGTTGACCCGTTCTAATACCGAATCCATATCCAAAACCGGAAGATCAGAGGCTGGTTCAGAGGCCGGAGCCGCAGGGGAAGCATGAGGAGAAGGGGAGAGAGTTTTATTCGACAGATTGAGGCTGGAATAATGCTCCAGCAGTTTGAAAAACTCCGAAAGATTAATCGGCTTGGCAATAAAATCATCCATACCGGCGGTCACGCATTTTTGCTGGTCTTGCTTTGATGCGTGGGCTGTAAGGGCAATAACGGGCGTATGCCGTCCAGTGACCTGCTCACGCTTCCGGATTTCTTGTGTGGTTTTACATCCATCCATGTTCGGCATTTCCACATCCATAAGTATCAGATCATAAACATGATTTTCCAAGGCCTTAAGTGCCTGGATTCCATCCTCGGTCTCGGTAACCGCATCTCCGCGCTTGGAAAGCAAGGCCAGCATCAATTCCCGGTTGATGGGGTTATCTTCGACCAGGAGGATATCCAGCCGGCGTTTGTGATCCCGCAGGGAATACCGGGTGACTAGCGATTTTTTTTCAGAGGAAGTTAGTTCCTTCCGGGACAATATTGAAATGATGGCACTATAAAGCTCTGATTGTTTTACCGGCTTTATTAAATAACCGGCTATGTTCCATTTGCGGCAAAGCGCCCCGTCTCCGCGTGAGCCGGCTGAAGTAATCATGAGAAGCTTAGTTTTATCCGCAAAAGCTTCACCTTGTATTTTTTCAGCTATATGGAAGCCGTCCATATCAGGCATGAATTTATCCAGGAGTACAAGCTGATATGGTTTTCCTTCGCTATAAGCGGATGCCAGGATTTTCAAGGCTTCCTGTCCGTTAACCGCGGTCTTAGTCTGCATACCCCACTTCTCAAGCATTTCCTGAAAAATTTGCCGGTTAATGGAAGTATCATCCACAATCAGAATCCGGATACCGTCTAAGGAGTCCTTGGCTTGAGACGATACGAGATGCGGCTCTTTTTGGAGCAGGAAGGGAAGGAAAATTTTAAAAGTGCTGCCTCGCCCGCCCTCGCTCTCCAGGGAAATCCGGCCACCCATAAGTTCTACCAGCTGTTTGGTGATGGAGAGCCCTAATCCGGTTCCTCCGTAGCGCCGGGTGGTGGAGACATCGGCTTGAGTAAAATATTCAAAAACCATTTTGTGTTTATCAGCGGGAATGCCGATGCCGGTATCGGAAACCGTAAAAACCAGCTCGGTATGCGTTTTGGCTTCATTGGAGAGTTCGGCCGAAATTATAACCTCGCCCTGATGGGTGAATTTAACGGCATTGCTGAGCAAATTCAAGAGAATCTGGCGCAAGCGGCCAGGATCGCCTATCAATGACGTGGGCACTTGGGGGCTGATATGGCAGGCTAATTCCAGGTTTTTTTCACTGGCTTTACTCGCGGCAATTTCAGAGGCGCTTTCCATGGTAGTACGCAGGTCGAAATTAATTTCCTCCAGGGACATGTAGCCGGTCTCGATTTTGGAAAGATCCAGGATGTCATTGATTAAATTGAGCAAAGACTCGGCGGCAACAAACGATTTTTCGAGATAATTTTGCTGCTCTGAACTGAGTTGGGTATCCAAGGTAAGTTGCAGCATGCCGATAACCGCATTCATAGGGGTGCGAATTTCATGGCTCATGTTTGCCAGGAACTTGCTTTTGGAGAAACTGGCCTGCTCGGCCAATGTGGCCAGATCATTGGAACACCGTACTGCTTCGGCCTGGCGTTTATTGGCATCATCGGCCTCCTGGCGGACCTTATAAAGTTCTTTGATAGTGATAAAGGTTTCCAGCAGGACTTCTTTGCCTTCCAGGATAATAGGGAGAACATTCTTTAAAATGGGAATTTTATTATTATCACTTCCTTGAATAAAGCATTCCCGGGAATTCATTGGCCGGCCCTGTTCCAGTATAGGACACTGCTCTTGGGAATCTAAACAAAATATCCCGTGGCAGGGCAGGTTTAGTATTTTCTGTTCAGAATCCGCCCCTATCATTTGCAAAGCCGCGGCATTGACCTGACGGATTTTCTTGTTTTGGTCAATGATAATAATGCCAAAAGGAATTTTTTCAATCAAGGCCTTAATGGAAATTGAGGCCGGAGGAACTTGCTTTTCCGATGGCGGGTGCAGGAACTGCCGGTGTTTTTCCAGTAATGATTTGCATTGGAAAACCAGGCGTATAAGTA
>DAOVYW010000114.1 GCA_030635415.1 Candidatus Firestoneibacteriota bacterium | reverse complement strand
GAACGGCCTTTTAAAAGTCGGACACAAGAAGAAATAGACAGTAAAATCGCGGCCCTGCAAGCCGAGAAGCAAAAGATTGCGGAGCAAATGGAGGCCCAAGGCGCGCAGAAGATAAATGACATTGTGACGCGGATTATGGCATTGAAGCCGAAGCCAGAGGGAAGGGAATTAACCGAGGATGAAAGGAAATCCCTGGTGGCGCAGTGGGGCATAAATGATATCGCGGATAAAAATATAAGGGAAATAATCGAACTAGGCGCTGCGATTATGCAAAAGACTCAAGTTTGGGGTGAATTTCCAAAAGAAGGGGCGGGGGAATTGGGAGACCTCCGGGGATATTTAAACTATGCTGCTCCGAATATTGCAAATAGAAACGTCAGCCATGCTAAAAATGTATGGGAGATAAGAGCCGCTGCACTGGGAATGTACTATGGGATAGGCGGGAAAATAAATAACCAGGAATTGCGTTTTATTGTTTCAAATATTGCCTTTAAAGAAGAGCTGGAGACAGACGTTTTCTTATCAATGCTCCGGGATTATTTTCCTGTGGCGTTTCCAATATATATGGATATGCTTAAAAACGACGAAGAAATCAGAGCTCGATCGACTGATATTCCCGGGGAATTAGGAGGAATTATTGATAATGCTCAAAGGTCGATAAAACATGATAATAGCTCTAATGAATATATTACTCAAGAGGTGTTTCGCGCCCTGGCGCAGATGCATAATTTTGAAGAGGCTGAGGAACATAGAAAAAAAATAAGCGGATATATGATTGATGAATTTACGCGATCAGATAGCAAAGAAGAACAAGTGCTAATTCTGGATGCCTGGGATGAGATGTGGGATAGCATGGATAAAGAAACGCGTGATTATATTGCGGCATTAACGCATACATTAAGGTTGGAGAATCTTGATTTGCAAGTAGTGATAAGATTATTCAATTTAGAGAACCAAAAGAAAAGATATGGGGGATCGATAAATGATAAAAACATAGAAGAGTTTATAGGAAATTTAATCAATAAAAAATCGGTTTTACACCATGCAATATCTCATATGGAATTAGCCGGTGATAAAGCAAAAATAATCCAAAACTCCAAAGAATATGACCGAGTTGTGAAATACCTGTTGGAATGCATGGATGCAAGCGACGTGAAGTTTGGTTGGGAATTACGTCTAGCCGCGGTTAAAGCGCTGAAAAAAATCGTAAAACCTAAAGATAAAAAAGAAACAATTGGAAAAATACGGGATAAATTGGACAAGGATTCCGCAAACACAGTGTTTTATTGGGCTTTGTGGGAACTGGGAGCGGATAGGAAAAGAATAAAAGCGGAGTTGGGAAAACCAAATGCAGCGCATACGGATAACGATAAAAATTTAAAATCACTTATTATAAACATGTGCGAAATTGCAAAAAATGCAGTAGAGTCAAAACACACATATATGGAAAACGTAATTGCAGACACTAATTTATATAGCGGTGTTTTTAAGCAGATTCGGCCGGAGATACTGGATTATTTAGCCGAGGAGATAGCAAGCGGTGAAATGGATGCAAGTGGTATAGTTGAAGCCATTAGGATTCAAATAGAGAGAGGGTATCTGGGTTTTGACGGGGCAGAAATGTTTAAAAAGATTTATGAAAATGAAGTTGATGACAAAAAGAAAAAGGACATTGAAGAAAACATATTCAAGATAGACCCGAAGCGATTTCGCTTAGCCGCCCTGCTGGATTCGAAAATACTACCAATTCATCATCCCATATTAGAAAACGACACGACCCGCATGGAATATTCAGCGCGATTAATTGAGGCAATGAAGCATGCGATATATGGAGAGATAAAAGAGATGGAGCGTGAGGAAGAGGTCTGGGCGCTGTCGCGCCAGGAATTGGAAAACATGGCAACTTATAATCCCGCAGGCCTTATACAACTTTTGGATAAAGCCAAAACTGAAGCTAATCAAATTGAAAAGGTGGGGCAGGCACTAAAGCAATGGGGCATAAATGATATCGCGGATGAGAATATAAGGAGAATAATCGAACTGGGCGCTGCGATTATGCAAAAGACTCAAGTCGCGGGTGAATTTCCGAAAGAAGGGGAAGTGAAGGATGAACTGGATGAACTCCGGGGATATATAGACTATCGTGATGTAAGTGAAAATATAAACAACCAAGGCACGGAGGATACATGGAAGATAAGAGGAGCTGCATTGGGAATGTACTATGGGATAGGTGGAGAAATAGAGCGTGACATCGAAGCTACTATTGTAATAGATCTTTATGTGGAAGCGAGGAAAGAAACAGACCATCCATCAATGCTCCAGGATTTTTTTCCTGTGGCATTTGCAATATATATGGATATGCTTAAAAACGACAAAGATGTTAGAGTGCGTTTTGACAAGTTACTACCAGAGCAAATAGAAACGATCATTGATAATGCTGAAGAATCAATAGAAAATGATGAAAGCCTTAATGGATATATTGCTCAAGAGGTGTTTCGCGCCCTGGCGCAGCTGCATAATCTTACAAAAATTCCGGAATATAGAAAAAAAATAACCAACCATATGATTTATGGATTTGTGCATTTAGATAATAAGGAAACACGAATGGCAATTCTGGATGCCTGGGACGCGATGTGGGATAGCATGGATAAAAAAATGTGTGACGACATTGTGGGATTAGCGGAGGAAGTAAGTTCGCCGCCTTATGATTTCCAAGGGTTGATAAGATTATTTAAGCTAACGAACAAAAGGGATAAATATGAGGGGTCGATAAATGATGAAAATAAAAATGAATTTATAAAAAATTTAACCGATAAAGGGTTATATTTTTTCGATGTAATCTCTCATATGGAATTAGCCGGTGATAATGCAGAAATAATACACAATCCTGAAGACTATGACAAAGTTATGAAATATCTGCTGGGATGTATGGCTGATTCAAATTTAGATTGGAAATTACGTCTGGCTGCGGTCAAAACTTTGGTAAAAATTGGTAAACCTGAAAAAAAGGAAAAGGAAAAAGTGATCAACAAAATATGGGATAAATTGGATAAGGATTCCGCAAACACAGTATTTTATTGGGCTTTGTGGGAGTTGGGAGCGGATAGACGAAGAATAGAGGAGGAGGTGAAAAAACCAATAAATTCGCCTACTAATAGTGATAATGATTTGAGATCAATTATTATAGCCTTGTGCAAAATGCCTGATAGCACAGGAGTGCTTAAATATCCATATATTGAAAATTTAATAAAAAACAGTAGTAAAAACGATTTTAGACAGATTCGGCCGGAGATACTGGATTATTTAGCCGAGGAGATACTAAGCGATAAAAAAACATCGGGAAAATATATTGAAAAAGTAATTGAACAAGTTGCATCTGGAAAGCTAGGCCATGATGGGTTGGAAATGCTTAAAAAGATTTATGAAAATGAAGTTGCTAAAGCCAAGAAAGAATACATGGAAAAAGTGATTACTGAGAAATACCCAGACGGGTACTTGTCTTTCCTGCCGGACTCGGAAATACTGCCGGTTAAAAAAGACATCTTGAAAAATAGCAAAAGCCGCATGGAATATTCAGCGCGCTTAATCGAGGCCATGAAGCAAGCGATAGATGGAAAGCTAGAGGGGATGGGACCAGGGGAAGGGGCTGGGCAGGAACTGGAAGATATAAAGCAAATGCTGGAAGTTTTGCCCCCGGCCCGGCAGGAGGTCGTGTCGCATGTCAATTATGGAAAATTGTGGAGAGAATATGCCCAAGCGGTTGAGAACGGCGACAAGGAGAAAAAAAGGACGCAGTATTGGCGGCTAATCCAGGGAATAAGCGCGGCTAATACCCTGGAGACCGCGCAAGACTTACAAAATATGTATCTCTATCTGCTGCAGCGCAAAAAAGTAAAAACCGCGGATCTGGAGAGTACGCCGGAAATACTCCCGGAGAAATATCAAATTACGGAAATAACCCGGGAGATCAGAGAGCAGTTGACACGCATGCAAAGCCGGATGGAAGAGGCCTTAGACGAGGCTGTAAATAAAACTGATGATCCCGCTGAAAAAGCCCGGCTTGAAAATATTAAAGCAAAATTATTGCGGCAGGAATTTATCGCGCCGCTTAAATCCTCGTCAGCTAAAAAGCGCATTGGATTTAGGTTCAGCTGGGCGGAAAGAAAAAAGCTGGAGAAGGTTTTGAAAAACAAGAGCGGGAAGACCTATAGGGTAGCGCCGGCTTTGTCAGAGGGAAATAATGTGAATCTAGAAAACGGGCGCGTTTTTGGAGTTGCTATAATCGGGATTTTGCCTTGGCTGCAGGAGTCCACAGTAAGCGGTCTGTATCTGTCAGGCGCAATCCTCGCCTTGCTGGCGTACTGGGGCGTAAACCTGATTATACCGGCTATTAAATCCCGAATCAGCAAAAACGCGTTGTCCCGAGCGGAACGGGGAATTAAAGCTTCAGATAAATTTATGCAAATCATCCCTTCTGAGATTCAATACCCACCTAACGCGAATATATTAAAAAGCCGTTTCTGGGTATTTAAGCATTGGCCGCAATTGCGCGTGGCAATGATAGGCATAATGGCTGCCTGGCCGGGCAGAGCGCGCTTGACAAGTGACACGGCAAACGATGCCAAGCATGACCTGGCACAGCGCGTACTGGGTTCCCTAGCGCCGAATGAGCCGGCTTTACGGGATATTTTAAACGCCCAAAGCATTGAGCTCCGGCGGTTGCCGGAAAACATTGGTTGGGGACAATATTTGATTGGCCTGGTGGGGCAGAAGTGGATGGAGAGGGAAGGGACGCTTATTACAGTCTATTTGCCAACCAAGTTGTGCGATGAGTATGAAAAAACGGCTGGTCAGTCAAATAGCATACCAGGCCGGCTGGTCAGTCAACTCATGGCTTATATGGGAGAGCGGTATTATTCGGGGATTTATACGAATATCCATAAGGCCGAGGGTCTGCTGAAAACGGTAAAGTCTGATCCAGTGCTGGCGCGACAATTTAATCCGCGAACACTGGATGGCCTGAGACTGCAAAACGCCTTAGAGCAGTTGGCCAGGGGCCAGACGCCGGAAGCAGTGCAAAGATTGGGTTGGGTTGTACTGCGCGCCCTTACCCTTACCAAGGCTGAGAACCAGCCAGTGGAGCAAAGGTTGCTAAGTATGTTGGAAAAGGTCGATCCCCGGAATTCAATAAAAGTGGAAGTCAATTCCTTGTCTGGGAAGACATATCAGCTGCGGCTGCCTGCCGTTATCTTGGAGAAGAGGAGCTTGTACTGGCTGCTGAGACAAAAATATCCGGAAGGTATTGCGATAATAGAGAATAAGAGGTTGAAGCTTCCGGAGATTGATCTACGTAAATACATTTCCCAAGCGGCGTAGGGCCCTGGCTTCCATGCCGGCCCTGACAATATCACATCTGATAGGGCGGAGATGGAACTCCGCCCCTACAAAAAACCAATATGATGAAAAGCATTTTATGTAGGGCCCGCCCCTACTCGGGTTGCTTTTTTTTCGGATTTTTTTTCAGGGCCAAGTGGATGACGAGCTTGCGGCGCGCCATGTTCTTGACCTCTATGCCGGACGGAACCACAATATCTTTGTCCGTTATGCGGTAGACATTACGGCCTTGCTTCATGCCGGAGAGGTCGATACTGATCCAGATTTGGCGCTCCCGGAGTGAGAGGATGAGGTCGCGCCGGCCGGAGACGGTTACCTCGACGGTATGGACTTTTTGGTCCACTATTTCACTATCCGCTGCTAGGTTTTGAAAGTAAATCGGCACGGTGTACACGGCTTGCATGGAATGCTGGCCGGCCACGTAAGCCCACATAATAAAAGCGGCCAGCAGAGCCACCAACTTGTAGCGCCATTCGGCAAATACTTTATCCTGAAGAAAAATTATCAAACGTCTCCGCCGGCTGGGCATTTATCCCATCCCCCTTTTGGGCCCGTAAAGGGTCAGCATTTCTTCCAGGGTCTGACTGTCAATCGCAGGTGTGATTTTACCGCCCACGGCCAGGGATATGCTCCGGTTTTCCTCAGAAACCACGATGGCCACGGCATCGGTTTCTTCAGTGATTCCAATGGCGGCGCGATGGCGGGTACCGGTCTTCTTGGAAATATTAGGATCCTGGGCCAGAGGCAGAATGCAGCCGGCTGCCACCATGCGCCATTCCCGTACAATGACCGCGCCGTCATGCAGAGGAGTACGGGGGACAAAGATGGTTACCAGCAATTCCGCTGTCAATTCCGCGTCCATGGAAGTTCCGGTTTCAATATAATGTTTCAGCTTGGCGTCGCGTTCGAGCACAATGAGCGCTCCAATCCGGCGCCGGGCCAGTACGCGGCAGGCCTCGGTGATCTCCTTGTACAGCCGGGCCTCTTCCTTGAGAAATCCCATAAACATCTTCCGGCGTCCCAGATGCACCAGGGCGCGGCGAAGCTCGGGCTGGAAGATGATGGCAAAGGCGATAAGCCATACAACCCAGAGAGGGGTCAGGAGCCAGTTAATGGTGTAGAGATGGAATTGGACTCCCAGAAAGGCTAGGAAGAGCAAGAATAAAAAACCCTTAAGCATTTGCATAGCCCGCGTGTCACGCAACATCAACAGGATGCGGTAGAAAAGCACTGACACTACCAAGATATCTACAGCATCCTGCCAGCGAAAATCCGCCAGCAGCTGGTATACTCGGGTTATTTCCGGGGACATTTGGCGTTTTCCCGGCGGGATGGAATTTTTACATGTTGAATGGCATGCGCCACCTGTGCTGCCATACGCATTTCACTCACATCATGGACCCGGATAATCCGGGCGCCGTGGGCCACGGCCAGGGTTACAGCTGCGGCTGTACCCCAGATACGCTCCCGGGGCGGGAGCGGACCTAAAATTGCGGTCAGGAAGGATTTACGTGAAGGGCCGACCAGAATGGGATAGCCGGTGTTTGCCAGTTGGCGCAATTCGCGCAGCAACAGAAAATTATGCACAGGAGTTTTACCAAAACCGATTCCCGGATCCAGGATGATTTTTTCGCGTTTCACTCCGGCGCTCTGTGCCCGGCGGGCCGCGGCCAGGAGTTCGTGCCGCACTTTGGACACTACATTGCCATACCGCGGCGCGCGCTGCATGCTGCGGGGCGCGCCGCGCATGTGCATGATGACCACGGGCACGCGGCGCCGGGCCGCCAGGCGGAGCATGGCCGGATCCTTTAATCCTGTAATATCATTGATCATTCCGGCCCCGGCTTCCAGGGCCGCGGCCGCTACTTCGGGTTTGCTGGTATCTACTGAAATGGGGATGGGAAGCCGGGCCAGACGTTTAAGGGCCGGCAATAAACGGCGTTTTTCTTCGGCTACGGAAATCGGCAAAGCGCCCGGACGGGTGGATTCGGCGCCCACATCGAGTATGTCCGCGCCTTGCTTGAGCATGGTCGCGGCTCTTTGAAAAGCGGATACGGGATTTTTAATCAATCCGCCGTCTGAAAAAGAATCAGGAGTCAGGTTGATGATGCCCATGATATGCGGGCGAAGGGAGAGCTTCAGTCGGAAAGGACCACAATGTAGCATGGGTTTGGGAAGCGGGCTTCTCATACACGTTTCTCCTCACTCCCTAGGAGCCTGAGCAATTAGTCGGATTATTTGTTCTTTTGCCGTCATACCGGCGGAAGCCGGTATCCATGAATCTGAATTTTAAAG
>DAOVYW010000148.1 GCA_030635415.1 Candidatus Firestoneibacteriota bacterium | reverse complement strand
CCCAAAGAGCAACAGAAAAGCTGGTCCGCTTCGGCTTGGGAGCAAATCAAGAAGCATGCGGTAAGTACGGATATCTCTCAAGTCTCGCTCAGACCATTACCGCCTTTGGCCTCTGCTGAACCACTTACGCTTTCTTTCTATCAGATTGATGATTTTTTAACTTGCCCTTTAAAATATAAGTATGTTCACATTTTGAAAATCCCGGTTCTTCCGCACCATGCTATTGTATATGGCAGCGCATTACATACGGCAGTAAGCGAATTTTACCGGCGTAAAATTTCCAACCACCCTATGAATGCCAAAGAAATAATCGAGGTATTTCTCAGAACCTGGGTTAATGAGGGTTTTATATCCAGGGAACATGAAGAAATGCGCCAAAGAGCCGGCATCGAGGCCTTGAGGCGATTTGTCAATAAAGAGAGCTTAACTTCAATGACGCCAAAATATATAGAGAGGCCTTTTAGTTTTACTTTAGGACGCAATAAAATAATCGGACGTATTGACAAGGTTGATATATTGCCAAATAATAAAGTCGTAATTATTGATTTCAAAAGTTCTGAGGTTCAAAATCAAGAAGCAGCCGATAAGAAAGCCAGGGAAAGCCGTCAGTTGAAAATTTACGCTTCGGCTTGGCTTCGAACAGAAGGGCGGCTGCCGGAGAGGCTGGAATTATATTTTCTTGAAAAAGGGTTGATAGGCCAGACTGTTCCGGACCCAGCAATGGTGGAAGAAATAGAAGAACTTATATTTAAGGTTGCGGACGAAATTCGTCAGCAGGATTTTCCCGCCAAACATAATGCCTGGGCGTGTGGATATTGTCCCTATCGCACCTTGTGTCCAGGCTCGGGAAAATAGTTAGTATCTGTTGCGGAAGCGTGTTTTGCTAAGTTTGTCATTCCGAGCGCAGCGAGGAATGACAAAACGCGGGAAATTAGCCAAAACTGTCTTTTCGCAATTGATACCCGTGAGGAGTTATAGTGACTAAACAATCCGTTATATTCACTGGGATTGCAATCCTGGCCATTTCGGCCGGCTGCGCCCGTACACAGCCTATGATTAAGCCGGTATACCACCCGCCGCCAGCGCCGATAAAAAGCGTCGCGGCCAAGCGTTTAGTTAATGTGCGGGTATTACTCCTAAAATCTTCCGGTAGTATTCCCGTTTTTTCTTTGCGCGCGGTGAAAGTATATGATATGCGGACTAAAAAGCTAATCATGCGTACGCGCTTGAATGATGACGCGCTGGTGTTTATCAAGGAAGGACGCTTAATGCTTGACCAACGATTTTTAACCGCCTCCCGAATACGCCTGGTTCCGGAGGCGGGAGAATATATCCGGGTGCGCGGAAAGCGATATCGCGGCCAAATAGACATTGCCTGTCATAACCAAAACAACGGGCTCCAAATTGTTAATTACATCCCCTTGGAAGATTATATCCAAGGCGTTGTCCCGAATGAGGTTCCAGCCTCCTGGCCGCTGGAGGCGCTGAAAGCCCAAGCCATTGCCGCCCGGACTTTTGCCCTCTACAAGATGAGTGGCCGTCAGGGACAGCCGTATGATCTGGATGCCAGTACTAACAGCCAGGTTTACCGGGGGCTAGATTCTGAAAAGGAAGCCGCCAATCTGGCAGTGAAACATACCCGCGGCCTGGTAGCCGTTTACCAGGGCAAATTTATCGCGGCTTTTTACCACTCGAATTGTGGCGGCCGCACTGACAATATTCGCAATGTCTGGGGAAGCAATATAAAATATCTCACCGGCAGTTTATGCGGTTTTTGTGATAATAATCCGCATTCCCAATGGTCCTTCGAAATTACCAAAGCCGAGCTTGGCGCGCGGTTGCGCCGGCATAATATACCGGTGCAGGAGATGGAAAACCTCGCGATACAGGGAAGAGACTCCAGCGGACGGATATTAAAAATAGGACTTGACCATACCGATGGAACCGAAAGCTTGAAAGCTTCGATGTTTAGAATGATTATAGGGCCGGACCGGATACGTAGTACCAACTTTTATATCAATGATCAAGGCCAAAAAATGGAATTCAGGGGCCAAGGCTGGGGACATGGGGTGGGACTATGCCAGGAGGGGGCCTGGGGGATGGCCCGTGCCGGATACCGTTACGATGAGATATTGAAGCATTATTATATTGGTGTTAAAATCCGCAGATTGAAAGATTAATCTAAAATGCATATAGAAGAATTCGATTATCACCTGCCCCGGGAGCGTATTGCTCAAAAAACCGTTCGACGCGGGAATTCCAGACTGATGGTTTTGCCTTTGAACCAGGAAGAAACCTTTCATGCTCGTTTTTGGGACCTTCCCGATTGGCTTTCTAAAGGAGATTGCCTGGTGATAAATGATTCGCAGGTAATACCCGCGCGTTTAAGAGTCAGGAAACAGTTAACCGGGGCCAAGGTGGAACTGCTTTTGCATCGTGAATTGTCCCCGGGAATATGGGAAGCGTTGGCTAAGCCCTGCCGCCGTCTTGCTGAGGGGACTGGATTGGTAGTGGGTGATCACGTTATCTCGGTAGTGTCACTACTAAAGCAGGGCAGAGTAATACTCCGGTTTCCCTCGGTCCAAACCGCGCGCCGCTTAATAAACCGATACGGCATCACCCCTTTGCCGCCGTATATTCGCCGCGACGATCAAGCCGGCGGAGAGTATCCTTCGGACCGGCGAAGATACCAAACAATATTCGCCCGGCAGAAAGGATCAGTGGCCGCTCCCACTGCTGGTTTGCATTTTGCGCCTTCCTCCCTAACAGCCTTGAAAGAGCGCGGCGTACATTTATCCGCTATAACCTTGCATGTTGGCTGGGGAACCTTTGCTCCTCTGGCCGAAGCGAATTTGGCGAGCGGCGAGCTTCATCCGGAAGGCTATGAAATTACGGAAACGTCCGCCCGGACTATCGATCAATGCCGTCAAAGCGGCGGAAGAATTATAGCCTGCGGTACTACCGTCGCCCGAACCCTGGAATCCGCCGTTCTCTCCGGCGGCCGGATTAGGGCCGGGAAAGGCGAGACTACGCTTTTTATTCGTCCGGGCTATTCCTGGAAAATAGTATCAGGGCTCTTGACCAATTTCCATCTTCCGCAATCATCATTGCTAATGCTGGTCTCCGCTTTGGGAGGAAGAAAACGCATACTGGCGTCGTATCGGCAAGCCATTCAGGAAAAATATCGTTTTTATAGTTACGGTGACGCCATGCTTCTGGTATAGTGTTTGGGGAAGTGTACCCTGGAATCTAAATAGGTTTTAAAATATCCCCCTTTGGCAAAGGGGGATAAAGGGGGATTTGCTGAAAACGTAGCTATACTTAAAAAATCCCCCCTCGCCCCCCTTTTTCTGTAAAGGGGGGAAACAAGATATGTTCCTGGTTGGTTAAATTTTCATAAAGGGGAACTGGTTTTTTAATGTTTACTGGCTTTTTTTTGTGTTTATATTAAAATAATAAGCGGGAATAATTTATGAAAACTAAATCAGGCTTAAAATCTGAAACCACGCAGAAAAATCTGGTTTCCCTTTTTCGGAAAATGGAAACCAGTCACGAGGATCTTCTTTTGGTTTTGGGTAAATACCTGGATCATCCTCCCGCTAAAATTCCCTTTAAGCAAAAAAAAACCGATCTTCTTCTAATCGCTGAAAAAATCGGCCGGGCTTTTCTGCCCGCTCAACAAAAGTTTATTAAAGGCCATCCGGATGGAGCGATCAAGCATCTTCGGAAGTGCGCTCCCGACCTGGCTGTAGCCGCGAGAAACCTCGAAACTATAATTTTTGTGGGGTTTATTATCCGGGAAATGATATTCGATAAGATTAAAGAATGGTTTTCCCTGCGTAGACACAAGGCGTTACTGGAGGCCTGGGGAAATTTTTGGCTGACCGCCTTGCTGGAAGTTATAAATGCCTATCATCGGACTTCCGAAAAGATACTTAATGAAAAAAACCTGGAAAGTTCAATTTTATTTCACACCTCGCAGAGTCTTTTGACTGAACTCGACATGGAAACGCTGCTTGACAAAGTCGTGCTTCATGCCAGTATGCTGCTGCGGATCAAAGAAACTTTTCTTTTCATGGCCGAGACTCCAGGGGATAAAACTGGTGAAACGCCCCGCTTATTTTTACGGGCTTGGAACCAGGAACAGGAAACCTATGGAGAGCACAGCGTCCGTTGTGGAGAAGGGCCTATCGGGAAAGTAGCGAAAACCCTTCAGCCAGTAGTTGACAATAAATTCGGCAAGGCCGCGAGGAAATTACCCTTCTTGACCAAAGCTACCAGAATCATGGCGGTTCCGATTATATTTTCAGAAAAATTACTGGGGGTAATATTAGCCGCGGATCAATGCCGGGAAACGGATTTTGCGCCGGAGGAGAAGGAATTGTTTTTGCGCTATGCTTCCCAAATCGCCGTTCCTTTAAAAAATGTTCTGCTTTACCAGGAACAGTCTAGAATCGCCAAGGAATTAGAGGAAAAAAACCACATGGGCGAGGCCCAATCCGAATTAATTCTGCGCAAGTCCGTGCATTTGCAAATTATAAATGAGGTTTCGCAGCGAGTCAACTCTTCCTTGGATTTGCGCGAAGTGCTTAATCTCCTGGAGCATCAAGCGGCCGAGAGTATTGGTATCAATCGCTGCGTGATATGGCTTTTTGACGATAAAAAGATGAATTTAGAGGCGGTCTCCGGTTTAAATCTTTCTTCCGAAAAATTACTCAAAATGTCCATGTCCTACAAAGATATTCGGAGCAGCTGCTTTATGAAAGCGCTTTCTGAACATAAAGCCATAGATATCAAGCCTGGCCAGGATATGGATTTATTCCAGAGATTTCTTCGTGGTTATTTTGAAATTGACGCGTTTTTAGTGATTCCCCTGGTGCTTAAAGACCAAGCGATGGGAGTAATGGCTATAGGGGATACGCGGGAAACCCACGAATTTCTGGATGACGAAATTTCCCTGCTTTTAGCCCTGGCCAATCAAACAGTGTTGGCCATTGAAAACGCCCGCTTGTATCAAAAAGTCAAAGAACAATCCATTACCGACGGATTAACCGGGCTGTACAATCATCGTTTTTTTCAGCTTCGCTTCTCCGACGAGTTTATGAATAGCCAGAGATATAAGAATGATCTGGCGGTAATTATGATGGATATTGATCATTTTAAACTCTATAACGATACCTATGGTCATATTGCCGGAGATTTAGCCTTGAAAGAGATTGCCGGTTTAACGCGCGCCACAGTTCGTGAAAATGATCTGGTCTCGCGTTACGGCGGGGAAGAATTGGCAATTATTCTTCCTATGACTAATAACGAGGGGGCCCTGATTGTAGCCGAAAGGATCCGTAAGGCCATTGCCAAATGCCGGTTTCTCGGAGATATGAACGTGCCCCAGGTCTCGATCAACGTTTCTCTGGGTGTATCGGAGTTTAAAAAAGAGATGAAGAATCGGGAAGATCTGTTGCAGGAGGCAGATCTGGCCCTTTACGCGGCCAAAGAGCAGGGCCGGAACCGGGTAATTATCTATAATCCTCTGTTGGCTGATACTATGGTAAAGAAGCAGTTCTAAACCATCCCTGGGAGCCTGTCGGACTTATCAGCGTTAATAAAGCCAATCTGAGTATTAAATTTCATTTTTACTTAACTTCCCCCTTTTTAAAAAGGGGGATCGAGGGGGATTTTATCAGGCTGTATCCCACCTCAGCGTATTAAAGGGATCTATATTGTTTTGTGGTACAAAGGTGATCAATATGAACAGCCATCTAAATATGAATCAATTGAATGTTTGTATACTGCTCCTCAGGCCGTAATTTCCGGTCAAACCTTTTATTCCCAGCCAGACAGTCTTTAGCCACGTAGTTGCTGAGGTGAGTCGACCAAATGAGTTATTTTATTCTGATACCGGCTAGCTATTTAGGTTTTGAAAAATACCGCGAGCATTTCCTGCAAATAACCGATTATTTAATCAGCATTGGGGCCGAAATTGATTTACAGAAAGATTTTGGAATGACCGCATTGATGTGGGCCGAACAGCCGGCAATCGTCAAATCCCTGTTGGCAGCCGGAGCCAACACTTCCTTGCAGAACATTGACGGGGATGATGTTTTTGATGTTGTCATATACAAGGGGCAGGTTTTAAACCTGCCCTTACAGTATTTACAAAGCAGCCGCTAATAT
>DAOVYW010000077.1 GCA_030635415.1 Candidatus Firestoneibacteriota bacterium | reverse complement strand
TCCGGCAACCGCTCTGCGCCAATATATGTGGAAGCGAGTCCGAATCTGGCTGTCAGATATTCAGAAGTAATCCTGGTTAAGCCCATATAGAACTTGGCTGCCTCGCCCTGCCGGATATACCTCCGGAGCGGTCGTAATGAGCGCCTGGCTTGAGGATAGGCGCGTCGCATGCGCAATGCCTTGGGATCAGGCTGTGCCCGGCTATATAAATATCGGCCTCCCCAGACCAGCAGAATTGCTCCCAGGCCCATAGCATGTATCAGCCAGAAAAATCCGGTCTCCGCCATGCCCGGCCGGCTGGGCCGGAGCCGGACAGGCCGGCTGTGGTTAGGTTTTAAATACAATGCCGGCGGCTGGTGCTCTTCCCCGCCGGATACTTCTATCGGGGAGAGCGGCAAGACCTCAATCTCCGGAATCCGGGCTACGGCTGAGCGCCATTGCTCCTGTTCCGGATCGAAATAGCGCATGACAGCCTGGTTTAAACATCCCCGTCCCGGAGAAGGAAATATTACTTGGTAGCTGTAGGTTCGCTGGCCTTCCAACCAGCCGCCCGCCCAGCTGATCTGCTCGTTTTTTTCTTCCAGATACAGATGGTAATGGGAATCTTCCTTCAAGAAAGGCGCCGGTGCCGTACGCATGTTGCCCCGGCCGCTTAGTGTCACTTTCAAACTAACAGGAACTTCTGCTTCGGCCCGGTCGGCTTCCAGTACGGCTTGCAGCTCATAGTTACCTACTAATCCGTTTCCTCTTCCCCGCCTTAGAGGCGCAGGATCCACTGGTAACGGTTTTACTTCTATGGTCAGCGCCTCGGTCATATATTCTTTTGCTTTCCCCCGCTCGGTTAAAGTCAACCTGGCGGGACCAATCTCCAGCGTCCCGGCCCGCACCGGAAAAAGCGCGGTACTATAAACTCCTCCCACATAGCGTTGGCCAACCCCTGATATCCTTTCCTCCGTCTTATGCTGGGGCAGGGATTCTATCAGAAAACCGGTCATGCTTGGCGGTTGATAATTAATCTTCGTCCTCTCATCGGCTTGGCATTGCCAGCTGACGGTTAAAATCAATTGTTGATTGACGTAGCCCTTTTGGCTGGAGATTTTGGCCGCAAAACCAGGTTCTTGACCGCCCCACTGCTCTGTATCCGGAGCCGAGGCTTTAACCGCTCTGCGGTTATACTTTCGCCCCAATCCGCGTCGTTGATAAATATCCCCGGAACGCGATCCTTCAATCGTAATTTCCAGTTCCCGCGTTTGGTACCACTGCCCGAAGCAACGGATTTTCGCCGGTGGAATGCTGTATGTTCCGGGTTGGCGGGCCAGAAAAACCGTCCGTCTGGTTCGTACTTTCCATATCCGTCCGTCTAAATTAGTCATTGAATCAGTTTGATAGGAATTGATGATATCAAATTCCGGTAAATGCGGCAGCCGGAAAGGGGATATTTTTTTTAGTTCGGGAGCTATTATTTTCAGCGTCAGGGTAAAACTTTCGTCCAAATGCGCCCGCCGCCGATCAAGCCGGGCCTCAAAAGAGCACCGTGATTCAACCTGCTCGTCGCCGGCTTCCCCGCTCTCCCTTAATGGTTCCGTGATTAGCTCTTCGTCCATAAAATCAGGCTCTCCCTTATACTTGTGCCTGGAGAGCGAGTGGCGGGGGGCGCTCCCGGTTTCTGAGGAAAGGCTGTATTTTTTTATGGTTGGCTGGCTGTCAGGATTTTCCGGAACGGGGGTAACGGTTGGCAACACCGGCTCTTTTTCCCAACCGGCGGTCTCCCAAACCGGTTCCGTGATTAGCTCTTCTTCCTGATACACTGTTTCCGTCCGGACCAGGCCGGTGCTCAAAGTCACGGCCGTAACTATTACCGCGCTGATTAATAAAATCCGCATGCTTCTAAATTCCCCTGCTAATGGCTCCACTCCTCTTACTCCCTGTTTTAATGGCTATCCCTGCGGCCGGTTATTACTACCAGTCCGGGCCTTGGTAACCTGTTTCTTCGCTATGGCTATGTGCCGTGTCCTTTTGAATCATGCTTTCCTCGGCCTCCAGTGAACGCAGTGTGCGCAAAGCGTCTTCACGGGACATGCCAGGCCGCCGCTTTCCGTGTTCATCTTCCGGGGTCTTGGCCCGGTTCCCCTTATTCCGGCGCCGGGTAGTGCTAACCTGCTTCTCGCCGGGCTTGGCCTGCTCATTTTTCCGGCCCACGGTGCGAACCCGATCCCATCCCGGTTTATCCGCCCCCCCTCCCGGCAGCGTACCCTGCTGGTTTCCCTGGGTTTCTTCTTCCTGTCGGGCCATGCTCGTGATCCTTGCTTTTATCTCCCGCAAGATCAATTCCAGGTTGTATCGCGCGTCAAGATCTTGGGGATTCAAAAGCAATACTTGTTTAAACGCTTCCGCGGCCTCAAGCCAGCGTTCTTTGGTTGCCGTTTTAATTCCGAGATTGAACGCCGCGCAGCCGCGATTATACCAGCAATCACATAATAGCGCTCCCCGGGCCGTGCTCCCGGCCCGGACCAGGGCCTGGTAGGACTCAGCATATTTATATTGTGCCAATAAAACACATCCCAGATTATATTCCGCCAGGGGATCGCCCGGCCGGTTCTTCCGGGCCTGATCAAAGCTTTTTTCCGCCTGTAGCAAATCGTTTTGCTTAAACTCTTCCATGCCTTTTTTAACCAGGTGCCGGGTGGATGCCCGAACCCCGGAGACCGCTATCCCCCAGCATAGTATTATAAATACTATAGACTTGCCGGTCCGCCTGAAAAGACGTCGTCCCCAGGACCGACTAAATCCCCGGCGTCTTCCCAGCAGCAACTCAAACCAGAGCAAGACCAGAGCCGCGGCCAGGGGCCAGGAATAATAATCGTTCCAGATTTGAGAGCGTTCGGAGAACAGTTCCATGCGCTCCAGGCGATTTAGTTCTTTGATCAACCCGTCAACCTCCCTTTTTCCCGGGGAAAGACGGGCATAGGTTCCTTTTCCCAGTTTAGCCAGCCGTTGCAATAATTCCTGGTTCAACCGGGTCCGGGGAAGCGTCTTCCCTGCTGCGGCCGCGGTTTGTCCGGGAACCACTTCTCCTGCCGTGGTCCCTACGCCTAAGCAATAGACCCGGACTCCCCGGCCAACGGCTTGCTTTAATCGCCGGAAAGATATTTTGCTGAAATTTTCTCCATCGCTGATAATTACCATAACCCGATATCGCGCGCCGGTCCGCTGAAAAGCTTCCAACGCCTGATCAATGGCGCTGCCCAGATTAGTGCCGGCAATTGGCAGACTCCTGGCATCCATGGCCTGGATGAGCAATTTCAAGGCTGCCAAGTCGCGGGTCAGGGGGCACTGCACAAATGAAACTCCGGCAAAATGCACCAAGCCCATCCGATTTTCCGAAAGGCGATCCACCAGGTAAAATAAAGCTCGTTGGACTCGTCCCAGGCGGCTTGGCTTAATATCCCGCGCCTCCATGGAGCGCGAGTTATCCACTAAAAATAAAATATCCAGCCCATACTTTTTTACCTCCGAGCGCATCAGTCCTGCCTGGGGCCGGGCTAAACCAAAAACCAGGCCGGTCAAAGCCAGCAGCAATGCCACACGACTTATAAAACGCTTGGCCCGGCTGTTACCGGCGGTTAATTGCTCGGCTAAACGCGATCCGGTAAAATCATGCAGACGTTGGCGGGCCCGGCGATCGGCCCACCACCACCCCACAATGAATACCGGCCAAAGCCCCAGCAAATAAAGTGCTTCCGGGTTGGCAAAACGAAACATGCTATCCTCTTCCTTCCTGGCCAGGTGAAATTCGGGGGCATTCGGGATAATATATATAATTCTATGGAATTAAATATATTATGATTCTGCTGCAAAACCCCCTAAGATGTCAATTGCGAGCGACCGCAGGGAGCGTGGCAATCTGATTTTATCCTTATAAAATCGAGATTGCTTCGTCGCTGCCGCTCCTCGCAAAGACAGCAAAAAGGGTTTTGCCGCAGAATCTATTATTACTTTTAAGCTGTTTAAATGAGACGGGTCTGATTTAAACGCCCGGTTGATTATCTCAAAGCCTGGATTAATAGGCCAACTAAAAAGAGAGGAAAAACGGAAGGGGTATCCGGGGGCAAGTGCGCTTTGGCTTCAAAACAAAACTACACAATCCGGGGAGCAACTTCATCCCAAACAGCTTTAGCGCCGTCTATATCTTGACGGGCTACAAAAATATCCATTTTAATATGAGGAAGGAAAAAGAAACCCAAGGTTCTGTGATTGTACCCTTGGATAACATGTTTAATGTCTGCTTGCTTAAAAGCGCTTTTCAGCAAAGAAGCCAAGTGAACATTGTCCAAACTGCAAAGACGCGTTAAATGCTCATATCTCAGCATTGCTCTGATTTTATGGAAATAATCTATGCTTATGGCCGCCAAAAATATTATTTCTATAACGCTGATCCCCGGAGGTATTATACTTCTATAATATTGATAAAAATAAAACAAGCCGATTTGCGATGCAGTTAACACCCCGGAAGACAATAATAAGTTGAGTAATAACTGTTTATTATATTTGGATTCATCAAAAATAATACCGGGAAGATTATTTCTGATTCTGGCTGAGTAGGTGAAAAAATACATATACACTAAGGCTACGGGAAGAATTAGAATTGCAAAACACAAGTTATCTTGCCAGCCTAGAGATTCAAGATTGGGGAAACCCAAATAAAAGAAGATGGTTATTAGATACATTAATGAACTATTTACTGCTGTAAATCCTTGCGTGCCTTGAGGCAGCACATATATGGGAAAATTCAAATCATGCTCTTTTAACTTAACCGTTATGGTGTGTTGTTTGTATAAGAATTTAAATACAATAAACACCCAGGCCGCTAAAAGCAAGAAGGGGATATGATTAAAGTTCATAAAGTTATTAAACATGATAACCAGATAGGTATAAGAGCCTGCCAAGACTTGTTCTGCTAAGTGAAAGGCCACCAAAACGGAAAAACCATTACCCAGCCCCCAGCGGTTTACTACTTTATCAATAAGCAGCCAGATGGCTAAAGTTGAGACAATCCAAATTAACATCCAGGTACATTGCATCCCTAAGCCTGCTTTACCCAGCGCCTTTAATAGACCGATGCCATTAATAATGGTAAGAATTATGGTAGTTGCTAAAGCTATCTTGTTTAGCTTGGCTCTTCCTCGAAAAGAGTCTAATCGCATTTTCTTTAAAGGCGGAACAAAAAAAGAAGCTATCTCCGTGATAAGAAAAGCCGATATTATTGGTACAATGCCTTGAGCAACAATAGAAAACGTAGAACCCGGATACCAGGCGCTATAGGAAGTGTTCACTCCCGGCAAGAGAATATATTGACATAACTTGTATACGACTATGAAACCCGCGCTTACAAAAAATCCGATAACTAAATCCTGGTATTTTTTATTCATTCTTCATTCTCCCTGCCGGTTAAGGATCGCTCCTTAGAATGACTTGCGTCTAAATCCTGAGCTTTTCAAGTTCTCCAGAACCCATATCAAACTCTCTCTAAAAATATAACCCCCGTTATTCTACTCCCCACTTTTTTGTATTCTGTAAGATATTATCGATTTTGTCAATATCAGTTGGCAATTGCCATTGTAGACCCATGAGTTAAGGAAAAACGGTCATCCTTGGAAATAACGCAACCCGTGACTGGCATATCAACCCGAGGGACTTAATTCATTGATTTTTCCCTGGTTTTATAATATGCTCAAATAAACGGCTAGTC
Organism: Candidatus Firestoneibacteriota bacterium; assembly: GCA_030635415.1. Lineage (GTDB taxonomy): Bacteria > Oederibacteriota > JAAXVQ01 > JAAXVQ01 > JAUVAV01 > JAUVAV01. The sequence continues at coordinate 3,717 of DAOVYW010000077.1, read as the reverse complement.
TTTCAATTTTTATGCTCCCAGAATGGAAGTATTCTTAATGATGCCTTAAAAACCACGGAGTTTTAATTTATCATGAAAAAAACAGTTTATAGTTTAATCTGCCTGGCATTTATCCTGCCCCAGCCGGAACATCCGGCTTGGGCTGATTGGACACAAGATGGCGGCAGCCTGAATTTCAATATGGCTCGTAATGGGCGGTTTCCTGATATAACCTTCTGCAATAATACCCCGTATGTTGCCTGGCATGAGCCCTCTCTTACCTTTACAAACCAGATTATTGTCAAGTGCTATACTGGCGGCAGCTGGATCATGGTTGGCAGTGGTAGTTTGAATGTAAATGATAATTACCCTGCCGATTATCCCCGTATTGCGGTTGGCAATAATACACCTTACGTGGCGTGGAAAGAATACAACGGCGCTGCCTATCAAATTCATGTCAAGCATTATGCCGACGGCACCTGGGTGCCGGACGGCGGCAGTTTGAATGTGGACTCCAGCATGAATGCCACTGCTCCCAGCATAACGGTTTTCAACAGCACGCCCTATGTCGCCTGGCAGGAATTGGATGGCACGAGCCGGCACGAGCAAATTTATGTCAAGCATTATGCCGGCGGTGTCTGGGTGCCGGATGGCGACAGTTTGAATTTGGCCTCCAACATGAATGCCGTTGCTCCCAGCATAACGGTTTTCAACGGCACGCCCTATGTCGCCTGGCAGGAATCGGATGGCTCGACCTGGTGCGAGCAGATTTATGTCAAGCATTATGCCGGCGGCGTCTGGGTGCTGGACGGCGACTGTTTGAATGTCGTGCCCGACGCGAATGCCACTTCTCCCAGCATAGCGGTTTTTAACGGCACGCCCTATGTCGCCTGGCAGGAATTTGCTTCCTGGATAGGATGCTATCAGATTTATGTCAAGCATTATGCCGACGGCGTCTGGGTGCTGGACGGCGGCACTTTGAATTTCCAAACCTCCCGGCATGCCTATCTTCCCAGTCTGGCCATTACCAACAACACGCCCTATGTGACCTGGCATGAAAATGCGGCCGCCAACCATCAAGTCCATGTCAAGCATTATGCCGGCGACAGTTGGGTACCGCTTAATGGAATCCTGAACGTGAATGCAAGCGAAGATGCTCAAAATCCCAGAATAGCAATTTCAAACGGTACGGTGTATGTCGCCCGGCAGGAAGATCCGACCGGCATTGGTATCAATCGGATCTTGGTTGCGCATTATGTTCCGCCTACTGCGACCTTGACAATTACGCCGACCACCAGCCCTACTCCCACCCAAACCATGACCTATACTATTACGCCTACCCGTACTGTGTCTCCCACGATTACTCCCACCTCCATACCAAGCCCCACACCTACGCGCTATGCGCTGGAAAAATACGAGGTTATCACCTATCCCTCGCCGGCCCGTGGGAAAGATCTCTGGTTCTATTATTATGTAAATGGACCGGCCCAGATTAAGATCGAGGTCTATAATGTGCTGGGCGAGCTTTGCCACCTCCTCCAAGACCAGAGCACCCATCCGGGCTATTGCCGCACGCATTGGGATATCGGACGGATAGCGCACGGCGTTTATCTGTATAGCCTAAGCCTGGAGACTTCCCAAGGTGTCCGGAAATATGACTTACGTAAGCTGGTGATAGTGAAGTAGGCCTTAATTTCAAATTGCATCCGATGCCGGGGACATCTCCGGACTTTGGCCCTGCAGCGCGAGGAAACTTGAGCATGTCAAAATTTCAAAACTATTTATGGTTAATTATAGTGCTGCTGTACCTGATTGTACCGCTGGACCTCTATCCCGGCCTGCTGGACGACATCCTGGTCTTGGGTTCCTACTTATTTTTCCTTTATCGTTATCTCCAAAAATCCAAGCAGGCGAGAGCGGCGTATGGACGAACCGGGAAAGATGACCCAAGAGACTCTCGCCCGGGGTCAGGACCGGCCCGGGAGCGGGCGACCATCTCGGTTCCGGAGGCCTATCGGATTCTGGGGGTCTCGCCGACGATCTCGCCGGCAGACTTGCAAAAAGCTTATCACGCCCGGATGGCGGAAAACCATCCTGACAAAGTCAGCCACTTGAGCCGGGAATTGCGGGAACACGCCCATCACTTGACCTTACGTATTAATAAAGCCTATGCCACGATAAAGCACCATAAAAACATCGCCTAATTTAGGCCTTGCTTCTATACCCGCCATGTTGCCGTCTGGACACCTGTGTCGACGTCATTCCGGCGAAAGCCCTGGACTAAACCATCCCCTGGACAAAAGCATCCAGGACAGGCAGGACAGGCAGGAATCCATAAAAGCATTGTAAAATAAGCAGTGCGCATTCTGGATCCCGGATCAAGTCCGGGATGACGAGCAAAAAACACTCTCCGCATTTGAGATATTTTATCTAATTTCTACTATCGAATCTCAAATGCTCTGGAGCCGGAGCAACTAAATGCTCAGGCTCCTAGGGCGTGCGGCGTTCCAGGGTTTGGGCCATAATCATCTCGGCGGCGAAGAGCAAAAGCGCCAGCCAAATAAAGAGCGGCCCGATATCGCGCTGCGCTCTGAATACTTTCGCTTCCAGGCGCGCCTGCTCCAGTTCCTGGATTTCCAAGTAAATTGACGCTAATTTATTTTTATCGTCGGCGCGATAATACCGGCCTCGGGATTTTTCCGCTATGCGCTTAAGGGTTTCTTCATCCATAACCTCGATATGCACCTTGCCATCCGGTCCTAAAAAAGCTCTTTCCCCGCGTACCGCATCCTTGACCATGATAGGCGCGCCTTGGGTCCGGCCCATGCCTATAGTATATATTCGAATATCCAAGGCAGCAGCCATATCCGCGGCTGTAATCGGATCCACCTGGCCGGTATTATTTCGTCCATCCGTAAGCAGGATGATCACCTTGGATGAGGCTTCGGAATTTTTTAAGCGCTTGATGCCGGTGGCTATGGCCATGCCAATAGCCGTACCATCTGTTGTCATACCAATTTCGAGATGATCCAATAACGTGAAGAGCACATGATAATCCAGGGTAAGCGGGCAAACAATATAAGCGCGGGCGGCAAAAGCGATCAACCCCAAGCGGTTGCGGCTCTCCTTGGTCAGGATTTCCCGCAGTACGGCTTTGGCGGATTGGAGCCGGTTTAAAGGCTCGAAATCCCGCGCCGCCATACTGCCGGAAATATCCAAGGCCAGTATAATATCCAGACCGCTCGCGGTTTGAGCACGCACCTGGTGCATTATCCTGGGCTGAGCCGCCCCCAAAATAAGTATGGTTAAAGTAACCAAGCGCAGCCTTTCCCGGATGCCGCTGCCCGGCCGCCGCCCTCCATTAAAAGCTTTACACATGGCCGAGGTTTCCGGATAAAACATAGCCGCCGGCCGGCCCCAGCCTTGACGCCGTAAAATTATAGTTAACGGTACTGCTGCCAATATCAGCAATACCCAGGGATATCCAAAAGTTAACACGCGTCCTCCCCCATAACGGGTTTTTCTTTTATAGCCGTACGTTCGATGATTTCCCGTGCCCGGACCTGGGCCTGAGCTATCTGGGCAATGGCCGTAGGTCCGGTCAGCCGGGTGCGGGCAAACTTGACAATATCCGCTTCCCTCAAAAGACGGTTTATCATCTCCCGCTGTTTAGCTTCTATCTTCCGCTGTTCTAATTCGCGGATAATTGCCAGGCGCGACCATTCCATGGCAGGAAAC
>DAOVYW010000079.1 GCA_030635415.1 Candidatus Firestoneibacteriota bacterium | reverse complement strand
TGCGGTTTATGCTCCTTTTTTCGTGGTTGCATTTTGCAAGGAATCCTTTCTTTTTTGCGTGATTTCCTGCAAATTATAACATGCCCTTTTTACTATTTCTTCAATATTTACACCGCTTTTTGTGTTTTTCAAGATCGACTAGCTATCCCCAAAAAAGAAAAAAGCCCAAAACCACCGGTATTAGCAGGAGCGTAAGGGAGAACCAGAGGGAATTGACGAGCTCGCGATCCAGTCCGAAAAGATTGGCGGTAATTACGGCGTAAATGGCCGGCGGCATGGCGGACTGGATTAGGATTACTTTGGCCGGGAGCGGGTCAAGTGATCCATACAGGAAGAGCGCTGTGACTAGAGCCAGCAGAGGCAGAATCAGGAATTTAATGGCTCCCACCGCCACTACCGGTCGCCAGGGGGAAAAAAGCTGCGGCAGGCGCAAGGTCATACCAATCGCCAAGCACATAATACCCAGGTCCAATTTAATCAGTCCATCGGCCCAGGGGACCAAACCGTGAGGAGGCTGAAAACCCATCAGGTTCAGAAACAGCCCCAGCGCGATAGCGGCCAGAGGGACGATGGAAATAAGATTAGTCGCTATATTTGTGAAATAATCGCGAAAGCTCAACCGGCACTCGGAAGCAAAATGCCTGGCCACGCTGAACCCCAGCGTGAAAATAATAATCGGATAAGGTGCCAGATAAAGGTAGGCCAGAGAAAGACCGGGCAGGCCGAAAAGCAAGTAGCATACGAACGCGCCGCCGGTGGTTCCCACATTGGAAAAACTGGCGGCTAATATAAAACTGCCCTGGGCTTTACAGGACAACCGCAGGCGCCGCGCTACCCAGGGACTTAGCACGAGAGTTAGCAATACCAGCAAGGTGGAGAGTAAGGGTATGGGTGCGGATTGTTTCAGGTGATGCATATCCAGAATCCAAAAGCTGTAGATAAAAATCGGGGTTTCCAGCAAAAGAATAGTAAAACGCATGATCAGGGGAGAGAACGACTTCCAGGGACGTAATGCCAAGCCCAGTCCCAAACTGGCATAGAAGAGCAGAAGAAACCAGATCAAGCGGGTGGTCAAGAATCAAGGCCTTGGCTTTTTTTAAAACTCTCTCGAATCAGGGGGGAGAAAAGCAGGTATCCGCTTAAGCCTAAAAAATAAAAAATCTTGGCCAGAACTTTCCAATAATACAGATAATTTTGGGCGCCAACCGCGTCGGGAAGGGCAGATATTCCCAGGCTGAGAACAAGCAAGGCCATGATCCACCGGGCCCAGTTATACAGGTGTTTCAAACCCCAGAGCAGCAGAAAAATTGTGCCGGAGAGGAAGAGGAGGAGAACACCTTGCGCCGGATCGTTTTCCAGGCCGGTTTCAGAAAGACCCAGCCGGGTTAAGGCTTTCCAGGCGGATACCAGCATAAAAAGCGTGAGCATTACACGGTGAAACACGAACCAATTAGCGATTTTAAGTATTCGCTCTTCGTAAGGCCGCAGGGCTCGAAAAAACCGAAGGCCGACGGGATGGCTAAGCACCCAAAGCGCGTAGAGGGAATATACCAGGAAGAGACCATAAATCCACCTGCCCCGCTCCAGGGACTGAAAAAATGCCACGGTCGCCAAAGCCAGAAAATAAACCTGGTATAAAATCCTGGCCCGGTTTTTATACTGGGGAATAAAAAATCCCAAAGTCAGTACTATACTATATAAAAGCAGGGTTCCAAGTTTGGTTTCCAAGGAGTGCAGTTGGACCGGCGGGTAGAAAAAGATCATACTGAAATATACTATCAGCATAATACCGGCGGCCGCGGCGGTAAGGTAACCGATGATCTCGATCCGATCTTTGAAGCGCTCTTCCGGGGTTAGCATATTCAGCATGGGCGGATGACTCCTGGGTATTTTAATTATCTAGTTATAACTAAAAATTTATTTAATTCCAAGAGAAAAACAGTAAGATATTAGCCATATGCTTTCCCACAGGTAAGTGTTGCCAAAATGGGATGTGGGGCGACGCCCGGCCATAATTGGTGATACTGTGACCAACGGCATATCGGGGGGCTGGATTTCGAAATAAAAAAAATGCATTTGAGGCTTGCAAAGCTTATCTCAAAGTGTGAAAATTACTCTCGGGGCGAGGTCCCTTGAAATCAGTATTTAAGGCGGTGGTGAATGATGCAATTATGGCTTAAAGATATTAAAGGTATGTGGGTGGCTACATATACGGAAGGCCGGATGATGGGAACTGTGAACAGCATCTATCTTGATGTTCAGAAAAAAACCGTAAATGGGTTTGTATTAAGGAGCGGGACGCCTCTGGCCGGGGAAGATAATTGGGTGGAAATTAAAGATATTAAAAAAATCGGGACTGATTTAATCTTTTTACCCAATGAGAGCATTGTCAGTAAAGGCGAAACACGAGGTATCCGGTTGGGCCGGCTGCTGGGCATGCCGGTTTCGAGCAAGGATGGGCGGGCCTTGGGAACGCTTACGGATATCCAGGTGAATTGTGAAACCTGGCAAATTACGGGCCTGGGTCTCTCGGCCGGGCAGAGTGTGCCGATAGATATCAAGGAGACCGTTTTAGGAGATGATATAATTCTGGTGCAGGCCGGAGCTGCGGGAGAAGAGCGGGTGGCTGAGAAAAACAAAGAAAATATTCTTCAATCCGTTTTTGGCAGTGAATTTATAAAACAGACTTCAGATGCGTTAAAAAGGGTTTTAAAGGGAGGGGAGGCAAAACTATCCAAGACCGAAAAATCTGCTCCTGCTTCCAAATCGCCACCAAAACCTGCGGCCCCGGATTCCGGTACGCGGCAGAATGAAAAAACGGACCCGAAAAGTCCGCCGGAATAAACTGGTGCGGAAGGGGGGATTTGAACCCCCAAAAGGTTGCCCTCACTAGATCCTGAATCTAGCGCGTCTGCCAATTTCGCCACTTCCGCTTAATAATCAAGGAAATAAGAATAGAAATATACCCCAGTGAAATGGGAAATGTCAACTATAAAGAGAGTTTGGCCGGATTAGGGAGTTCCTGATATTTATGTCCAAAAAACCAAGAGCACATCAACATTCCATATGGCCTGATGAGGCGCAAATCATCCGCCAACTTGGAAAGCAGCCGTATTCCTCCAGGCAGTTGCTGATTTTATTTAATCTTTCCCTAAAGCAAAGGCCTGAAATGTCCCGTTGTTTGAAGCGGCTGGTTGCTTCGGGCCAAATTGTCCGGAGGCGGGGAGGGCTTTATGGCGCGCCCCGGAGCGTCCGGTTAATGACCGGACGGCTGGTGCAAACCCGGCCGGGTTTTGCTTTTGTGGTTTCCGACCAGGACGGGGAAACGGATGTTTATGTTCCCGCTTCGGACATGAAAAACGCTGTGCCGGATGACCGGGTGGAGATACAAGTGATCTCAGGATTCCGCGGTAACCGTCTCCGGGGGAAAGTTGTCCGAATAATTCAACGCGTCCACGAAAATATTACCGGGACCTTTAAGCTTAATCTGGGAAAAGGATGGATAAAAGCGTACAACTGGCCCTTTATGAGGGAGTTTTTCATACCTCCAGGCCGGCAGGGGAAAGCTCGTAATGGCGATGTGGTCGTGGCCCGGGTTGATGTCTGGCCTACAGAAAGCACCCCGGGCCGGGCCAATGTGATCGAGGTACTGGGTTCCCCGGACCGGCCTGGCGTGGACATTACCATGATAGTGCGGCGCTTCGGTCTGCCGGATAAATTTTCTTCGGCAGCGCTGGCCCAAGCTTGTGAGATTGCACAGGAACCGGCGGAAGCAGTGTATGCCAATCGGAAAGATCTTCGTAAAGAGCTGGTTCTTACTATAGATGGCGAGGATGCCCGGGATTTTGATGATGCGGTCTCGTGCCGGGCGCGGCCCGGAGGAGGATGGCGCCTGGGAGTGCATATTGCCGATGTATCATATTATGTGACCTTGGGCACGGTTCTGGACCGGGAGGCCTATGAACGGGGAACCAGTGTGTATTTCCCGGACCGGGTTTTGCACATGCTGCCCGAGGAACTTTCCTGCCGGGTTTGCAGCCTGGTTCCCGGCCGCGACCGGTTGACAGTCTCGGCTAGCATGGATATAGAGCCGGATGGAAAGATCGTCCATGCCGAGTTTTATCGCAGCGTTATCCGGAGCCGGGCACGTTTAACTTATAATGGGGTGGAAGAGGTTTTGCAGGCCGGCCGGAAAAGCGGTGACCCGGCCTGGGATTTTGTCCCGGAATTGAGATTGATTTATTGCGCGGCCCAAGCTTTGCGCGTCCGGCGCCAGGCCCGGGGCAGCCTGGATTTTGATCTGCCGGATTCCCGGATTGTGCTTGGTTCCGATGGCCGGGTTAAAACTATAGAAAAACAGGTACAGCTGGCCAGTCATGGCTTGATCGAGGATTGCATGATTGCGGCTAATGAGGCGGTGGCCGGTTATTTGGCACATACGGATACGCCCGCGCTTTACCGTGTACATGAACCGCCGAGCGGGGATAAACTCGAAGATCTAAAGGAAATCCTGCGAGCCTATGGCAAGGCCTGGAAGCCCGGCAAGTCCCGGGAGTCATCCCGCGGCTTCCAGGCACTGCTGCTTTCCTGGCAAGGACAGCCGGAAGCCCCGGTGCTGAATACCGCCCTGCTCCGGGCCATGAAGCAGGCGCTTTACGCGCCAAAAAATCTCGGGCACTTTGGTTTGGCCAGCCAATGCTATACTCATTTCACCTCGCCTATTCGACGTTATCCTGATTTGATAGTACACCGCATGCTGACAGCGCGTCTGGAAAAAGGAGCTTGGTCCGGAGAGCGCCGGGCGGACATGGTAGAGCGTATGTCTGTCTGGGGGGGACAACTCTCCCTGGTGGAACGCCGGGCGGAAAAAGCTGAGCGTGAAGCCGTGAAAGTCAAGCAGGTCGAATTCATGCAGGGAAAGATAGGCGAAGTTTTTTCCGGCCGGATTACTACGGTAACCAATTTCGGGTTTTTCGTGGAATTGGAGGAGCATTTTGTGGAAGGACTGGTCCGGGCAGAAAGCCTGGAGGATGATTACTACCATTTCGAAGACCGGAAGCGATATTTGGCCGGAGTAAATACGGGCCGGGAATTCCATACCGGAGACCGGGTAGTGGTTAAAGTCGTGGAAATGAACCGGGATGAGATGCGGGTAATATTCATTCTGCATGAAGATAAGCCGCAGCATGAAAAACGTGCCCGGAAAAATCCGCCGCGGTTTATTCCAAAAAGCCGAAGGAAAAGACTTTGAAAAAAGCAGAAGTCCATGCCGGCAAATATCTAGTGGGAAATCGCAGGGCCTTTCACTTATACCAGGTGCTGGAAAAACATGAAGCCGGCATTGAACTTAAGGGATGCGAGGTCAAGTCTCTGCGGGCCGGTACGGCGAATCTCATGGATAGTTTTGCCGCTGTGAAGGAGGGCCAGCTTTGGCTGATGAATATGCACATTGCGCCCTATGCCCAGGGAAACCGCGAGAATACTGATCCTATGCGGTCCCGCCGTCTGCTTATGCATAAAAGGGAAATAAACCGTCTGGCCGGCAGTATTTCGCAAAAAGGCCTGACCCTGATACCACTCGGCCTTTATTTGCAGGGGCGCCGCGTCAAGGTGGAATTGGGGCTGGCGCGAGGCAAACATACTTATGATAAAAAACAAGCGCTCAAAGAAAGGGATATCAGCCGGGAAACTGAGCGGGCAGTGCGGGGCCGGGAAAAGGGCGAGTAAAGCGAATGGCTAATATATCACGAATTTGGATCTCGGGATAACCCATCACTTGACGGCTTAGGGCATTATGATTATAATCTCATCCGTTTAACCCTTTTTAAGAAAGCGAGGTTCAAATTAATTTATGACCGATAATATTACCGGCCAGCCGGTCTTGCCGCCGGAAATCGAGATTACCGGATGGGGAAGATATCCCGCCAGCCCGACCCGCGTTTTTCCGGTTCAATCAACCGCTGAACCCGGCCAAATTCTTAAAGCCCGCCAGGGAAAGAGCCTGCTCGGCCGGGGAGCAGGGCGCGCTTATGGTGATGCGGCGCTCAATCGCAGTAACTTTTGCCTGGATTTTATGCCTTATAACCGCTTTCTGGATTTTGACGAGCAGACCGGGATACTGCGGGCCGAGGCCGGGGTCACATTGGAGCAAATTTTAGAGACTTTTGTACCCCAAGGATGGTTTCTTCCGGTAACCCCGGGAACCAAGTATCCCACTCTGGGCGGCTCGGTGGCATGCGATGTACACGGCAAGAGCAGTCATAGCCTCTCTCATTATGTAGAGCGTCTGCACATGCTGCTGGCTGACGGATCATACGTGGCATGCTCGGCCAAAGAACTCCCGGATCTTTTTTGGGCGACCGTTGGCGGCATGGGTTTAACCGGTTTGATTCTTGAAGTGGAATTAAAAATGACGCGCATAGAAACCTGCTTGATCAGGTATCAGGGAGTCAAAGCCCATAATTTGCAGGAGATTTTCCGGCTTTTTGAAGAAACCGAAGAGTGGCCCATGACCGTGGCCTGGGTTGATTGTTTGGCCCGGGGGAAAAACCTGGGGCGCAGTATTATGATGCGGGGCGCCTTTGCCCGGCAGCATGAATTGAAAAGCCTGGCGCAGCAGTCCCGGGCCAGGAGTGTTCCGCATAAAGGTAAACTGACTGTGCCTTTTGCGTTTCCGGCCTGGAGCCTGAACAAGCTGTCAGTTACCGCGTTTAATACCTTTTATTACGGCAAGCATCCCCGCTGTCTGGATACGATAATGGACTATGACAGCTTCTTTTATCCGCTGGATTCCATCCTGCAATGGAATTTGATTTACGGCGGTCCGGGCCTGGTCCAGTATCAGTTTCTGATACCGCTCGAGCAGGGATTTGAGGGCGTAAAAACCCTGCTGGAAGAAATTAGCGCTACTGGCCGGGCGTCCTTCCTGGCTGTGCTTAAAAAGTTCGGGAATATTCAGAATCCCGGTATGATTTCATTTCCCGCGCCGGGATATTTCCTGGCCCTGGATTTTCCCGTCGGGGGAGGGGAGATTCTCAAGCACATGGACCAATGGGATAAATTGGTGCTTAAATACGGGGGCCGTATTTATCTGGCCAAGGATGCGCGCATGAAGCGGGAGTCCTTTAATGCCATGTATCCCAGGCTTGATGAGTGGCGTGCGGTTAAACAGAAATACGATCCTGAAAATGTATTTAGCTCGGATCTGGCGCAACGGCTGGGTCTGGTAAACAAAGCGGGAGGGTAAGCTAATGACCGAGCAAAAAATGAAAAACATCCTGATTCTGGGAGCTAATTCCGGCATGGCCCGGGCCCTGGCCCGGGAACTGGCTTCGCCTCAGGTCCAGTTGATCCTGGCCGGCCGTAAGGTGGCAGAACTGGAAAAATCGGCCAAAGACCTGGAGATCCGCGGACATGGTCCTGCTCCCAAAGTGGTTTCCTTTAATGCTCTGGAAACCGGCCAACATGAACAATTTCTGCCCGAAGTCCTGAGCCGGGTGGAGACGCTGGACGAAGTCTACCTTTTCTTTGGGCAGTTGCATGGGCAGGCAGAGGCGCAGAAGGATTTCAGCCTGGCCTGGGAAATGCTTATGACAAATTATGTCGGCGCGGTCTCGATCCTGGAACGGGTGGCCGCCTATATGGAAAAGCGCGGTCAGGGCATAATTATAGGGGTTTCCTCAGTAGCCGGAGACCGCGGCCGGCAGAGCAATTATTTATACGGGTCGTCCAAAGCGGGTTTAACCGTCTATTTGCAGGGATTGCGGAACCGTTTGGCCCGCTCTGGTGTCCATGTATTAACAGTCAAGCCGGGCTTTGTGGATACACCCATGACCCGGAACAAGAAAAAGGGCCTGCTCTTCACCCAGCCGAAAGCCATTGCCCAGGGCATGCTCAAGGCTGTGCGGGCAAGAAAAAACTCGGTTTATTTGCCCGGTTTCTGGAAATATATCATGCTGATTATCCGGAGCGTTCCGGAATCAGTGTTTAAAAAATTGAAAATGTAGTATAATACTTTATCTAATGAAAGGGGGCGCTCGGTCTCGACGGGGGGGTTTTGGCCCGTGCGGCATGCCGAGGAATCCATCTCACCTCGTTAAACATGGTGGAAAACATTAATTGCTGAACCTGAACTAGCACTAGCAGCTTAAGCTGCGCGTCATGGTTTCTCTCACCCGCGGGGATACCAGGGCGACATCAAGCGGGTTGGTCTCTTCATTCCGTTCCGGGGTGAAGAGGCGAGACAATACCGGGACTAGCGTTGCATCATCCTGCCTGGAGGAGGGTAAAAACGCGAGCTTTAAAATTCAGGACAAGCATGTAGATGTACGAGTAGGAATTCTTTCGGACGCGGGTTCGATTCCCGCCGCCTCCACCAAAAATTAGTTCAAGGTAATCCGAAAAGGTCTATTTTGGTTTGCAAAATAGGCCTTTTCTGTACTTACTGGAAAAAAGAAATAATAAAGATAATGAACCCCTAAGGGAGAACGCACAATTAAGAAAAAAGCCAGTTGAATGATTTGGAAGTCAGTTTGGGCATTAATCAATAGCAGGCACAAAACTGGATAGGGCAATAATCGAAGTTCAACTGTATCAAACCGCACTAATTTTAGAATTATTGGATTCACACGATAGGCTAAAAGCAGCTTCTTTGAATATATTGGATTGTTTTGATACCGTGATTTGGGTATGATAAAATTTGGTTGTCCGTGACTTCGAAATTGCTTGAAAGGCTAACGAGAATGACCTCTGAAAAACAAATAGAAGAGTCTTTGATAAATAAACTCAAAGATCTTAAATACACCTACCGCGATGATATTCGTGATAAAGCTTCGCTTGAGGCGAATTTTAGACAACATTTCCAAAAGCTTAACAAAGTAAATCTGAATGACTCGGAATTTGCCCGGCTGCGGGATGAAATTATCACCTCTGACGTATTCACGGCAGCAAAAATACTGCGAGAGACAAATACTTTTCAGCGCGAGGACGGCACGCCGCTGCAATATACTTTGGTTAATATTAAGGACTGGTGTAAAAACGAATTTGAGGTGGTTAATCAATTAAGTATAAATACGGACAACAGTCATCATCGTTATGATGTAATCATTCTTATCAATGGTGTTCCTGTTGTACAAAGTGAGCTAAAAACCCTCCAGGTGACCCCCAAGCGAGCCATGGAGCAAATTGTTGAATATAAAAATGACCCTGGCAACGGTTATACTAATACACTGCTTTGTTTTATGCAGCTTTTTATCGTCAGCAACGAGAGCAATACTTTTTATTTCTCAAACAATCATAAAGAACACTTCGCCTTCAATGCGGACGAAAGATACCTGCCGGTATACCAGTTGGCAGATGATAAAAACAAGAAAATCACCCATT
>DAOVYW010000190.1 GCA_030635415.1 Candidatus Firestoneibacteriota bacterium | reverse complement strand
TCCGCTTTTACTGGAAAGATGGTTCCAGACCACGGATGAATTCGCTATCACAGGAGTTAAGAATAGAACCGGTATGCCGGAAAAAAACAGCACCAAAAAGGATGCGCGCATTACTTTTTTACTGTTCATGCAAACACCTGGGAGGTTGTATTTTCAACCGTTAACAGCAAATTGCTTTATAAGTATAGTTTAAAACAAGCTGGAATCGCATGTCAACCGCAATCTCCCCTTGTGCTTGAAGACGGTGACTTTAACAACGTGCAGATTCGAGCTCCGTCGATCATGACGCCGATGACCTCTCCACGTACAGAGTTCCAATTTTGGATTGGTTAAGAAAATCTTCCACCGCGGTCAGGACGCCATTGTGCGCTCCGCCTTCTTGCAGCGCGTTGAACAGCTGGGCGTTGAGCCCCCCCGTATAGACCAACCGGGTTAAAATCTTTTCCGGGAAGCACTGCACTAAATGCTCAATCCCGCGGACGATTTTGATTTCTTCCCATAACAATTTCCGCGACCCGTGAACGGTCATATATCATCTCCGGACCTCGCCCTTCGGGTTTAAAAACTTGGATTTATTTCTTTTTCAGCTTTTTTAAAATAGTTATTATTTCCTGATCACCTTTTTTCTCAGCAATCTTCATAGCCGTCGTGCCAATCTCATACTCTTCAACTCCAATCTTCCCGGTTTTGTCGAGTTTGGCATTAACCTCCACGCCTTTAGTAATTAACCATCTGACATTATTAGCATTTCCATAATGGACCGCATAATGCAGCGGGGTCGCGCCCAGCCGGCTCTTTATTTTAACCTTTGCGCCCCGTGAGATAAGCCACTCAAGTAATTTTTCATTCTCCGATTGCACCGCATTATAAATCGGGGTCAAACCTTTTTCGTCCCGGGCATTAATAGCAGCTCCTTCACGCGCTAAATATTGCGCATTCTCGATTATGCCGCTGGTAATGGCGACAAAAAGCGGGGTCTCGCCTGTAGTGATATTTATATTAACCTTGGCCTCCTTTTGCACCAAAAACTTAATTACCGGCAATTCACCGTTTTGCGCCGCGCAATACAGGGGGTTATAAACCCCCTTGCCAAGATTCACATCAGCTTTATGTGCTATCAAAAACCGGACCATTTCGAGATTTCCGTTCTGAACCGCCTGCGCAAGCGGAGTCATCCCCTTATTCGTCATAACATTGACTTTCCCGCCTTTTTGAACTACAAATTTTGCCGGTTCCAGTGAGCTGCGTGCTGCTATCAAGTGCAAACAAGTAGTGCCGTATTTAGTCTGGGCATTAATATCTGCTCCTTCATCTAACAGATAACTTATTACAGGTTTTGCAGGATAATAAAAACACAAAAGCGGAGTTTTGCCTTCATTGTCTCTAGCCTTAATTTTCGCGCCCTGGTTAATTAGTAATTTTATCAAGTCAAGATTAGAAGATTCACATGCTTGATGCAGCGGGGTTCTTCCCAGGGTATTACGGACATTAACCTTGGCTCCCTGCTTGATTAAATAGTCGGCATTATCAAGGTAACCATAACTCGCAGCCAGTTGCAGCGGGGTATTGCCGGCATTATCCCGCACATCAATGTTTTTACTTTTAGCAATAATCATTTTTAACAAATCTAAATTAGTAGACCAGGCAGCCACATGCAGCAAAGACATGCCGTCCTGGCCTTTTTCATTTACATTAGCTCCCTGGGATATTAAATAAGCCATAATTTCCGGCGAGGAATTGACCGCCATTTGCAAAGGAGAATAACCATGACTGATTTTGAAATTCGGTTCGGCGCCATGTGCAACTAAATATTTAACTATTTCCAAATCCGCAGCATTGATCGCGGCGATTAAGGGACTACTCCATTCCTGCCGGGCACGACTTTTTACTTCTGCCCCATGGGCCACAAAGATTTTTACGATTTCCAAATTCCCCCGGTTACAAGCGTGATATAATGGTGCTTCTCTATAAGTGCTTTTTACATTTAAGCTTGCGCCCTGGTTAATTAGCAGTTTGGCAATCTCCGGATCATTATTTACTTTAAAGATTGCGGTTTCTCCACGCTGATCTTTAATCTGCAAATCAGCGCCTTGCTTAAGTAAAAGCTTAACTATTTCAAGCGCATCGCTCTCCACTGCTGCCATTAACGGAGTTAGACCAGAATTATTCTTCTGGTTTTTATCCAGCCCTGCTTTGATCAGTTGTTGCACGATTTCAGGATCACCGCCATTCGCAGCCACAATATGCAACAAAGTATCCTGGGATCTGGTTTTAATTCGTATGTTTTCCTGCTTTTGCAGGCACCAGTTCAAGACTTCGTTGTTTTCGCCCAGGGCAGCATAAAATACCGCATTCAGACTATTGGAATCTCTTGTTTTTAAGCTAGCTCCTTTGCTTATAAGATATCGGACCAGTTCCAGGCTCCCATTGCGCGCGGCTAAATGCAAAGCAGTGGTACCTTTACTATTCCGGGTAGTAATTTTCGCGCCTTTTTCTATCAACAGTTTAACCATCGCTTTATTTCCCTCGGCTGCCGCAACTTGTAAAGCTGTATAATCATTCAGGTTTTTCACCGTCAAACTAGCGCCGTCATCCAGGGCTTTTTTAACCTGATTGATTTCCCCGGCTTTAATCGCTTTGAACAAATCAACATTGGCATTCGCATAACTCATGCTTGCACAACCAAGCAGCGCCATCCCACAGATCAACCTCAAAAATATTTTTTGCCGCATACTAATAACCCTCCTATAATAAGAGTAAAATCTACAGCCAAAAGACCTTTTATTTCCCGGCCAAAACAAGGTTAAGAAAATCTTCAAACATCCCGTCCTCCCTACTGGAACGCCGAAAAAATGTCTGAGTTGGTACCCTGCTATGGCGTCCCGGGAATTAAATTGCAGTATTACTTCCGGTCAAAGAAAGGATTTTTGCCGGCGGCCGAGAGGGGGATGCCATAGGCTATCTTGACTCCTTCTCCCAGCAATTTCAGGGACAAGGCCGCCATGCCCATAGTGTACATTATGCGATTATCCGCATGTCGACTGGCCGCCACGGCCGCTGCGGACCCTATGGCAATCCCCAGATCTCCGGTATTGAAAGCACAAACCGCTCCTGCTGCCTGGTTGGCCGCGCAATTTTCAAATCCACAGAACCCGCAATATTTCAGATTTAGCGGTTTTACACGGGTCCCTATTAATACCGCCAGCTTGGCGTGATGCTTGATATTCCTGGCATCACGCAGAAACGAAGGCACGTCTTTTTCCTGCCCCAGACGCTCCATCTCGTCCGCCACCGCCTGGATATCCTCTGTTTCCAGGATGGCAATTTCCAGATTATCCTCACCCCGCCCCTTGGGCGCAGTAACGGCTGCCAGCACCATGGCCTCGGCCGCCTGCATTAATGCTTTTTCCTCTGTCTCACGGATCATATTATTTCCTCCTTCATTTAATTAACTCCAGTGTGCTCCGCTGAACCCAGCCGTGTCCCTGCCGGCCGAACCGTACTTCCACCCAGGCTTCTTCTTCCCGCCGCACTACTACGCGGGTCCCTTCACTCAGTATGGAAATTGCTTCCGCCTCCCGATAAGGCCGGACGAACAACTTGACTTCCGGGATCATGATCACCGCCCTTTTCCACCAGTACCGCTCTCCATACCGTGCTCCGGCCCAGAGACCGGCTGTCAGGAAAATAATTACCAACACCGTTAATAAAGGACGCTGGCGGCGAAATCGTTCGGGCCATAATATTATCAGGCTAATGATTATTAGTGCAAGAAAATAACTAAGCGAGGCCGTCCCGGCCAATTCATTGACCGTAAAACTGCGATAGATAAAAATCAACGGGCGTTTAAACCCTGTCCACGCTCCGCTAAACCCGGTTTCTTTTATCAAGCTCGCGGCCTGCTTAAGATTGTGCTTTATATCCCGATTCCGTGGCGCCCGGTGTATTCCGCGTTCATAAGCCAGGATCGCCGGGCCTAATTTCCCCTGCCGAATATAGGCATTTCCCAGGTTGTAAAATAATGCCGGATGTTTGATTTTACATGCCAGGACTTTCCGGTACGCGGTCTCTGCCTCCTGATACCGGCCTGCCCGGGCGAGGGCGCTTCCGCGCGCAAAGTGCTTTTCCGCCTCTTCGGCATATGCCGACCCTATTGCTAAAAGCGTTATTATTACAGCTAAATTAACTTTTTTCCGGAGTCCGGATTTATTTTTATGCGTCTGCCATATTTTTTCGAATTCCTTTATGGCCCGCTTTAAATCGCGGTAAAGCAGACGCATATCCTTGGCCGGCAAGGTCACCGCGGCATAGCGAACGTACTCGCAAGCTGTCAAGGCGGCCTTAAAACGCAAGTGCAAGCGGACCGGAATATTATATTTTTCAAAAAATTCCGGCAACCGCTCTGCGCCAATATATGTGGAAGCGAGTCCGAATCTGGCTGTCAGATATTCAGAAGTAATCCTGGTTAAGCCCATATAGAACTTGGCTGCCTCGCCCTGCCGGATATATCTCCGGAGCAGTCGTAATGAACGCCTGGCTTGAGGATAGGCGCGTCGCATGCGCAATGCCTTGGGATCAGGCTGTACCCGGCTATATAAATATCGGCCGCCCCAGACCAGCAGAATTGCTCCCAGGCCCATGGCATGTATCAGCCAGAAAAATCCGGTCTCCACCATGTCCGGCCGGCTGGGCCGGAGCCGGACAGGC
>DAOVYW010000026.1 GCA_030635415.1 Candidatus Firestoneibacteriota bacterium | reverse complement strand
TAACGCCAGATTTCACCATTCCAACCGACAGCATAAATATCATTTTCTGCAAAACCATCAATAGAATGAAAACATACCGCGGCTCTTTTTTCTCCCGAGGATGGTTTACATATTTGGTCTAACCTCACCCAATTATCCTCTCCCTCCTTTCGATAGACTTGTCTTGCCGTACCGACTGCGTATGCGTGACTATTAGCAACCGTTCTAACTTCTATTAGCGGCCCGTTAGCACTCGGAGAGTGTTTACCTAATGCAATACATTCACTAATAACCATCCCCCCTTCCAAGACGGTCACCATTCCGTTCTCGGCGACAAAGACAAATTTTTTATCAGACAAAGTCCAGGCGGTGCAAGAAATCAACTTTTTATTTATTTCCAGTTTGTGCCAAGTTCCCTGGTATCTCTGAAAAATAATGGCATGGTCGATACCTTGCTCGGCTTTTGCGTCCTCCACACCAAGCAAATAAATTAATTCAGTATTAACCACGCTACCGTCCAAAAAACTATATTGACTAAATTCCATAGCTACCTCACATACAACTCATCATTCGCTAAAAAAATGGGTGAAAGTTTAACTGAGGAGAGTCGGCCAAAGGAGCTTCCCCTTTGGCCGCTCGTAGAACGGTGCGTGATCGTCTCGCATCACACCGCTCCCATTAACACACCGGATTATATGCTTCTTGACATCAGCTTCAGCTTGCCGGTTTTTTCGGCAGTTTCAGTCTTTTAAGAAAGATATTTAACATTCGGTCCTGGTCCCAATATTTTTTAAAAAGATTTGGCATTTTATTCTGAGCATCGGCTTCTGTGCAAATATCAACACCAGGATAAGGAGTGCCTTTTTTCATCTGTTCAAAACCATCCTCTTTACCGGTTTTATTTTTGTAGGCATCCGTCATTGCGATATACAATAGTCTTTCTGCGGATGCTTCCAGCAAGGGATTTTCTTGAATAGTATACCATTCTGTTATCGTTTCCGGATTTGCCAGGGCTGCATAATAACGTGATCTCCCTTGAGAAATTAACCACGCTTTAAAATCCTCGAAGCGGTCATCTGATAGAAAACCGTTTAAAATAATATAAGCGGCCAGGGCTATGGGAGTAATATGTGCTTTTAGTAACAATGAGTCGAGGATATACTGAAATTCGATTATTTCTTCAATATTCAATAGTTCCAAAAGTTGCAAAACCCGCTTATAGTTAAATGATGTTTGTGAATCCACAGGTAATTTATCTCTAGCTTTGTCTATAAGTTCCCAAAAATCATTTTCGTTCATTCGGTTCTCCCCTCATAAGTTATGGAACTGTCTCCAATAAGCCTCTTCCTCGAAAAATGCCATTCCGAGCGACGCGGGGAATCTCTAGGATATCATCTGATAGAGGAGGAATCAAGACGGAATAGAAGTATTCTTCTCTAAAAATCCAAAATATCTGTTTTGCGGGTTTTGTTTTCCACCCCAACGGGGTGAAACATAATAGCCCAGAGCAACGCTCTGGGGTCTTGGAGATACCACAGATTTCAGCCCTGAAGGGGCGAAACATACTCATCATTGCCTTACAGGCAACTTTTAGCGATTGGTCGTGACTGGACCAGGAATTTCGAAAGGACAGGATGGATATTCTAATGCCTATTTTAGGGAATAGTTTCCCCACTTTATTTTAATAATTCATAAAAGCGAAAAACCATATAGCACATTTTCTCGTGAAAATTCAGCGTTTTTCTGGAAAACCCCCAAATTATATTCCACCTTAAAGACTGGCACACAAAATGCTTACTTATAAGTATAAGTATAGCCAAATTTGCAAAGGTGGTGAAAAGTCATGATTAAAAAAATCGGCTTGTTGCTTTTTATGATACAGATATTCCTAATTGGTGGAATTATGGGTGAATTTTCGCAGGTCTATGCCCAAAATCCTTCCCCAGCAATGACTGACGAGGAATTTTCGGCTCTTGATGATGAGATAATCAATCCCTTTTTAGATGATATAATACAGATATTTTTAATCGGTGAAGTTATAGGTGGATTTTCGCAGGCCAATTCCAAAAATCCTTCACAAGCAATAACCGATGAGGAATTTCTGGAAGTTGATGATGAAATAATCAATTCCTGCTTAGATGAAATGATTATTAATCTGCTAATCTTGGAGAATGAAATGGATCAAAAACAATCCAGCTTAAAATTTGCGACTAAATAATCAGCTATACTGTTCAGTATTCGATTACTGGCGGTTTAAAGCCCCGTCATTTCGGCGCACAAAGCTTGAACCCGGGCTGTAATCTCCATCCGGGAAACCATTTCCACGGCGCCGTTATCACGCCGTTTTAACTCGATCAGGTTTTCCGCTACCCCTCTTCCGAATGTCAAGCGAATCGGAATGCCGATTAAGTCGGCATCCTTGAATTTAATCCCCGCCCGTTCATCGCGGTCGTCCAGCAATACTTCCACGCCCCCAGACC
This sequence comes from Candidatus Firestoneibacteriota bacterium, assembly GCA_030635415.1. Lineage (GTDB taxonomy): Bacteria > Oederibacteriota > JAAXVQ01 > JAAXVQ01 > JAUVAV01 > JAUVAV01. Next base: position 14,253 of record DAOVYW010000026.1, on the reverse strand, counting down.
GCAACTCCGCGTAAACCTCTTCCGCCATCTCCGTTGCTCTCGGATCTTTGGGCGAGACCGGGAGCAGTATAACCTGATAGGGCGCGATCGACAGGGGCCAGATTATGCCGTGCTCATCATGGTTTTGTTCAATCGCCGCGGCAGCGATGCGGGAAACTCCTATGCCATAGCAGCCCATCACACAAAAACGTTCCTCTCCCCCTTCATCCAGAAATACGGCCCGCATGGCCTGGGAATATTTTAATCCCAGTTTAAATACATGCCCTACTTCAATCCCCCGCTCTATCTTGAGCGTGGCTCTGCATTTCGGACACAGATCCCCGGCTTGGACATTTTTTAGATCAAGCACTTGGGTCGGCTGAAAATCCCGTCCGGGATTAACTCCCTGGGCATGGGTATCCGCGTGATTCCCGCCGGTTACAAGGTTAATCGCCTGTTCCAGGGAGTCATCCATGAGAATCCGGCCCACTCCCTGAAGCCCGAAAGGACCGCTAAAACCGACCGGCGCTCCCGTAGCCGCCTGGATCTGCTCCGGTCCGGCCATGACCAGTTCCTGGGCATTCAGGGCGTTTTTCAGCTTTACTTCGTTCACTTCACGGTCCCCGCGGATCACTACTGCCACCAGATTTTTGTCCGCCTCGTAAATCAAGGTCTTGGCTAAACGACTGCTGGGAACCTGGAGAAATTCCGCGACTTCCTCTACCGTGTGTTTTCCCGGAGTACTGACCAGCTCCATCGCAATCGGCTTTTCTTCCGGGGAAATAACCGGAAGTTTTCCCACTGCTTTTTCAATATTAGCCGCGTAACTGCATTGCGGGCAGCCGGCAATGGCTTCCTCCCCAGTCTCGGCCAGTACCATGAATTCGGAAGAAAATGAACCGCCCATGCTTCCGGAATCCGCTTCTACGGCTTTAAACCGCAGGCCGCAACGTTGAAAAATCCGTTGATAGGTTTGAAACATTTTCTCGTAAGCAGCTTCGGCGCCCATCTCATCCCGGTCAAAAGAGTAGGCATCCTTCATGATGAATTCCCGGGCCCGCATAACTCCAAAACGGGGACGTATTTCATCGCGAAACTTGGTATGAATTTGATAGAGATTAACCGGCAGTTGGCGGTAGGAGCGCACTGTACGCCGCACTATGTCGGTAATAACTTCTTCGTGAGTGGGCCCTAAGGCAAACTCTCTTCCGTGGCGATCCTGGATCCGGAACAGCTCCGCGCCGTACTGGGTCCAGCGTCCGGTTTCCCGCCACAATTCCGCCGGAGCGAGAATGGGCAGCTGGACTTCCAGAGCGCCAGCGGTATCCATTTCCTCGCGTATAATTTGTTCAATCTTCCGCAGAACCCGCCATCCCAGAGGCAGATAATCGTATAAGCCGGCCGCCACTTTATGAATCATGCCGGCTCGAACCATGAGTTGGTGGCTTGCCACCTCGGCTTCCGCGGGATTTTCTTTTATGGTTTCCAGTAGGGTTCTGCTCCAGCGCATATTTTAATCACAGCCTTTCATTATTTTTTATCCAGGTGATGGATATACACTGCCTGATCTTCACGGCAGGAAACATAGACCCGGGAACCGTCCGGCGCTATGGCCAAGGCCCGGGGATCTTTGCCGGTTTTGATTATCCGGAGGGTTTCTCCCGTAATTAAGGAAATAATCCGTATGCCCTCAGGGTTAAGTACCAGAATATTCCGTCCTCTGGGATCCAGGATAAAATCACGGGCCTCTTTTCCCGCCCGCCAGGCCAGCCCGGCTGACTGATAATTCAAATCCACCAGTTGAATTATGCTCTGCAATGGTGCTACGTCCCGGCCGGCACAAAGCACTAGCAACTTTTCCTCCAGTGGGGATAATAAAAGTTTGCAGGGATTTGGCCTCACCTTAATTCGCCGGATGACCTTGCCTTTTACCTGGTTGATAATAGCCAGATCATCACCTTTATAATTAGCTACCCACATATAATCGGTTTCCGGCTGCCACAACATATCCCGCGGCCCTTGGCCGGCCTTAATTACGGGCAAAGGATTTTCGCCTGAAAAAGGACGTACCAGGTTAGACTCTTGGCTGCAGAAAAAAGAGCATGTGTTTTCCGGATTGCTGATCCAAGCCGTGGGTATATCCGGCAATGAGAAAGACTTCTCCAATTTAAGCTGCGGAGCGCTGTAAACCAGCATTTGCCTGGTAGTCCGACAGAGTACCCGCAGAGTCCGGTTATCCCTATCCAGATAGAGACGCAGTGAGCCCGGAGGACCGGTTTGAACCTCGCTCTCCAGGGAACTTGTTTTCAGATTCCAGGCCATAACCTTGCCCGCGCCTTCGCATGCAATGTAAAGATATTGTCCGCGTATATCCAAGGTCAAACCAACCGGATCTGCCTTGGTTTCAATAATCACGGGCCAACGTCCGCATCCCCCAACTGCCAGTCCCAGCAGACAAACCAGGGCTAACCATCTTGAGGCTCCAGTAAACAGCATATTCTCTGAATCCTCCTATAATTTTATTTTACCATTTTTTCCACTTCCGCCTTTAAAGCCGCAACCGCCCCGGTTATGGGCACGCGGCGCAGAAGGCGCCCCTGGGCAAATAACATAAACGATCCATCCGGCGCTCCGGCCAGGCCGACATCCGCGTGCCGGGCCTCGCCCGGACCATTGACCACGCAACCCATAATTGCCACTGTCAGGGGTTTTGCTTCTTTGGCCAAGACTTGCTTGACCTGTTTTACCATCCTGGCCAGATCAAACGTGGTACGCCCGCAGGTAGGGCAGGAAATAATTTCAATTCCCCGGCGGCGGACACCGGCGGCGCTCAATAGCAGATCAGCTACTTTAATTTCCCGCACCGGATTAGCTGTAAGTGAAACCCGCAAGGTATCTCCAATGCCGTCCAGGAGCAAGGGACTCAAGCCGGCCGCTGTTTTTATTGCGCCGGATAATTCATCCCCGGCCTCAGTGACGCCCAGATGTAAAGGCCAGAGGCTCTTCTCGGATAAACCGCGATAGGCCGCGATGGTAGTTCGGATATTCGAGGCTTTTACGGAAAGCACTATTTCCTGTAACCCGGTTTTTTCAAAAGCCCGGGCATAACTTAAGGCTGTCCTCGCCATAAGTTTTCCCAGGGCTTCCGGGGTTTTGGCTTTTTTATGGTCGCGTTCCGGCAGCGATCCGGCATTTACCCCGATCCGAACTGCTTTTCCGGCCGAGGCCGCGGCCCTAGCCACCACCAAGGACCTATCCCGCCCCATATTTCCAGGATTTATACGTACCTTGGCCACCCCGGCGGTAATAGCATCTAAAGCCAGGGTATGGTCAAAATGAATATCAGCAATAACGGGCAGAGGCGATCCCTGGATAATTCGAGGCAGAGCAGCCAGCGCCGGCTTGTCCGGCACTGCCACGCGGATAAGCTCGCATCCGGCCAAAGCCAGACTGCGTATCTGGGCCAGAGTGGCGCGCACATTGGCCGTCGGAGTAGTGGTCATGGATTGCACCAGAACCGGCGCTCCGTGGCCTATTATCCTATGGCCCACCCGGACGCGACAGGTCCTCAGGCGATGGGCTTGACTCAAGTTTTTCCGCCCACCATGGAAACAATAAGTTTATAAATATCATTATAGGTGGCGAAAACCATGAGCGTGATTAATAGCACAAATCCGATCTGCTGGGATACTTCCTGGACTTTAAGCGAGAGCGGACGCCGGATGATTCCCTCGATGACAAAGAAGACCATGCTTCCGCCATCTAAAATCGGTATGGGCAGCAGGTTAAGAATTGCCAGCATAATAGAGATAGCGGACAGAAAAAAGAGAAAACTTGTCACCCCGGCCCGGAATTCCTGACCACCCATGCGTAAAACAGCGATCGGTCCGCCTACGGAATCCTTGAGCGATATCCGGCCGGTTATCATGTGCCCGATTGAAACTAATATCATTTTTGAAATATTGCTGGTCTGCTGAACTCCCAGGTTAAAAGCCTGAAAAAAAGGATATCTGATTTTCCGTTCCCGGCCCGAACCCTTGAAACTGACACCGATAACGCCTACCGTTCCCTGCTTCGGTATGTCCATTACCATGGGCTTTATACTCAGTTCCATTTCCTGCTCTCCGCGTTGCAGGGTAATCCGGGTAAGCTGCTTAGCCCGAGGCTGGACCAGGGTTTGAAACTCATATTTGGTCCAAATCGGCTCTCCTTCTATGGCTATGATCCGGTCGTTGCTTTTAATTCCCCCCAGCTCGGCTGGAGTGCCAACAGAGACCTTGTCAATAATACTGGTAGCCGCCGGAGCAAACGCAACTCCCAAACGCCAGCGCTCTAATTTTTCATCCCAGGCGAGAGTCACGGAGAGAGTCTTATCCTTGCCTTGACGTTTAATCGCCACTTTGATTGCTTTGCCCTTACGCTCGCTGCCAAGTTGGTTTAAACGGTCGGCAAATTTCTCCCAATCCTCCATCGGTTGGTTTTCCATAGCTGTTATAACATCCCCGGACATTATGCCGGCCGCGGCGGCCGGAGAATCCTTTTTAACCTGCGTAATCTGGGGAGGTTCCAAAGGAACCATAAACCCGGTCCAAAAAAGCATGCCCATTACCAAAACCGCGGTCAGGAAATTAGCCGCCGGTCCGGCCAGGCAAACCAAAAAGCGTATCCACCAGGGCCGCGAAAAATAATCTCCCGGCTGAAAATTCTCAAAATTCGCCTCCTGGGGATTCTCACCGGCCATCTTGCAATAACCGCCCAAGGGCAGCATAGAGATCAGGTATTCGGTTCCCTTCCATTTAAAACCGATCAATTTACGCCCAAAACCCAGGGAAAATTTCAAGACCCGAATCCCGCCGGCCTGGGCTGCCAGTAAATGGCCCAACTCATGCACAAAAATCAGAACTCCTAAAAGAATCGTGCCTCCAAGTAAAATAGTTATTAACTGCATTTTATTACCTCCCTCGCGGCAGCCCGCGCCCAGGCATCCGCTTCCAGTATATTTTTTATATTTATTTTGCCATTATTCCGATGACTTCGTAATACCCGGGAAACCACTCGGGGAATCCCCATAAAATCGAGCTGGTGGTCAAGAAACGCCTGGACCGCCGTCTCGTTGGCCGCATTCAATACCGTGGGCGCGGTCCCCCCTTTTTGTCCGGCCTGGCAGGCTATTCTCAGACAGGGAAAACGCCGGTGATCCGGAGGGCCGAAGCTCAAATTAAGGCCGGATTTGAAGCTCAGCGGTTTGACCATTCCGCTGATTCTTTCCGGATCCGTCAAAGCGGTCTGGATCGGCAGCCGCATATCCGGCGAGGACATTTGCGCCAGGACTGAACCGTCGATGAATTCCACCAGGGAATGCACAATACTCTGGGAATGAATAACCACCTCAATCCGGTCATAGGGAACGCTAAAAAGATGGTGCGCCTCAATGACTTCCAGGCCTTTATTCATCAGGGTGGAAGAATCCACCGTAATCTTAGGCCCCATCAACCAGGTAGGATGGCGGAGAGCCCTCGCAGCTGTAACTTTTCGCAGCTGCGCCGCCGGGACCTTGGCAAAGGGCCCGCCCGAAGCGGTTAAAATCAAACGCCGTATCGGAACCCCTTCATGTCCGCGCAAGCATTGCGCCAGAGCCGCGTGCTCAGAATCCACGGGCAATAACTTAACTCCGTATTTCTTTACTGCCCGAATAATTAAATCCCCGGCCATAACCAGGGTCTCCTTGTTGGCCAGAGCGATATCTTTACCGGACCGAATCGCATCTAAGGTCGGCAATAACCCGGTCGTACCGACAATAGCCGAAACCACCAGGTCTGCCCCGGGAAGGATCGCGGCTTTCCGGATACCCTGGCTGCCCGATAATACACGGGGCGGCCGCTTCCAGGTTCTAAAGGTCTCCCGTATTTTTTCCGCTGCCCCGGGATCGGCAATAGCCACAACTTGTGGTTTAAAAATTTTCGTCTGGTGAAGAAGCAACCCGATATTACTATTGGCTGCCAAGGCGATTATCCGCCAGCGGCCGGGATGGCGGGCCACAACTTCAAGCGTGGAGCGGCCGATGGATCCCGTCGACCCCAGCAATATAATCCCCCGCCGGCGGCGGCTCATGCGCCCATTAATATCCGCGCCACGGCATAAAGGAAAGGAGCGGTAAAAAAACTGCTGTCGATTTTGTCAAGCACTCCACCATGTCCGGGAATAAATCCCGCCGAGTTCTTAATTCCGGACCAGCGCTTGAGAGCTGATTCGAGGAGATCGCCGGCCTGAGCCATCAAGCCCATCAGCATACCTAAGCCGGCAAATCCGGCCAGGGTGAAACCCAGCGTTGGGGGAAGAAAGGTCAGATAAGCTATAACCGCAATTACGGCGTTGGCCGCAATGCCGCCGATTAAACCCTCTATGGTCTTAGCCGGCGATATAGCCGGCGCCAATTTACGCCGTCCGAAATATTTTCCACAGAACAAGGCCCCGCCATCGTAAATCCAATTAAAACCAAACAGGATACAAAGCCACCATGAACCCTGCGGCAGGCCGCGCAGCAGAAAGACGAAGCTTCCTATGCCACCAATGATTAAGATTGCCAGGACATTGGCACTGAGGTTTAAAAAAATGGTTTCAATCCGGCCGAACAATATTTCGCGCAAGCTCAATAAAAGCACAGCGCTGATAATGATTATCCAGAGCATCGCACCGGGCGGCCAGGAGAAAACATTACCCAGTTCCCGGCTGTAACCGGCCACCAGGCACATTAGCATCACTATGGGCAGGCTTATACTCCATCTCAGGCTCAGACCGCGTTCCTGAATCAGCCGTCCCATTTCCAGCATGGCGGCTGCCAGGAGCAGGAAGTAAAAAATGAAGAAAGGTTCCGGATTCGGCAGAGCAATCAAACATACAAAGAGCGGCAAAAACACCAGGGCCACAATTATCCGTTTAAGCATGAACCGGCCTCACTCCACCGAAGCGCCGCTCGCGCCGCTGATACTCAGCCAGGACCTGCATGAATTCCGGCCGGCGAAAAGCCGGCCATAAAACCGGACTGACTACAATCTCGGCATAGGCCAGCTGCCAGAGCAAAAAATTGGAAATACGGTATTCTCCCGAGGTTCTGATCAGCAAATCCGGATCCGGAATGCCGCCCGTATATAAAGCCCGGTTGAAGACTTCTTCCGTCAAAGCGGGACGCGGCTTCATTTTCAACCAAGCATCGGCCGCATCCATTATTTCCCGGCGCCCCCCGTAATTAAAAGCCAGATTAAGATTCAACCCACGATTATCACGGGTCAGCGTCACCGCCTTATCAATGCTGGTCAAAACTCTGGCCGGAATGGGTTCCCGCCTTCCCAACATACGAATTCGCACACCCTGGTTATGCAGCTCGGAAATTTCCCGCTTGAAATATCCCACTAAAAGATTCATAAGAAACTGGATCTCACCGCGGGGACGCTTCCAGTTCTCAGTGGAAAAGGCATACAAGGTTAAATAGGAAACACCTATCTCACCGCAAGTCTGTACAATGCTGCGCACGGAATTCATGCCTTCCCGGTGTCCTTCCACGCGCGGGAGACCGCGGCGCCGGGCCCAGCGGCCGTTGCCATCCATAATGACGGCAATATGCCGGGGAAGACGTTTCGCATCAATATGCATTTTCATATGGGAGGTCTGGGATGACGCCATCATTCTTTTCTTGGCTGACCGGGCGCCGGGATAAGGTATCGGTTCAATTTAAACTTCCATTAACTCCTGCTCTTTATGCCGGGTAATTTCATCAACCAGGGTAATATGCTCTTCGGTCAATTTTTGAATCTTTTGTTCCGCGGCTTTTTCATCATCCTCGCCCAGGGACTTCTCCTTTTTCATGGTTTTAAGACTCTCCATCGCCCAGCGGCGGTGACCCCGAATTTCCACCCGTATTTCCTCGGCTATTTTATGAACTTGTTTTACTAACTCACACCGGCGCTCCTCGTTTAAGGGCGGAAAAACCAGGCGAATAATTTTACCGTCGTTCATGGGCGTAATGCCGAGATTGGCTTTTAAAAGGGCGCGCTCCATTTCCGGTAAAATACTCGCATCCCAAGGTTTGATCTCCAGGGTACGGGCATCCGGAACGCCGACCGAGGCAACTTGGTTTATCGACATGGAACTGCCATAGTAATCAACCCGAACAGCATCTAATATCGCTGCGGAAGCCCGCCCGGTCCGAACCAGGGTAAATTCACGCTTTATCGCCTCTATAGTCCTGATCATGCGTTTTTTCGCTTCTTGATAGACCGCCTCAGGAGTATTACTAGCCGGCATTTTTCACCTCCGCTTAATTCTTCCCCGCATTTTTAATGTACCAGGGTACCAATACGCTTCCCAAGTACTGCATCCCGGATATTGTTTCCGTGTTTATAATTAAAAACTATCAGGGGAATATGATTCTCCATGCAAAGCGTAATCGCCGTGATATCCATAACCTGTAATCGACGCCTCACAACTTCCATGTATTCTATTTCCTCGAAGAACCGGGCCTGGGGATCTTTTTTCGGATCGGAGGTGTAAACACCATCAACATTGGTGGCTTTAAGCATAACCTCCGCGCCGATTTCTACCGCCCGCAAGGCAGCCGCCGTGTCAGTCGAAAAATAGGGGCTGCCAGTGCCTCCGGATAAAATTACCACCCGTCCCTTTTCCAATTGACTAACCACCCGGCGCGCAAAGTATGTCTCAGCCAATTTCGGAACTTCCACCGCACTATGTACCCGCACCGGAACATTAAGCTTCTCAAGTCCATCCCGGATGGCCAGTCCGTTGATTACCGTAGCCAGCATGCCCATATAATCCGCGGTCATGCGATCCATGCCCTGCGAAGCCGCCCGTATTCCGCGAACAATATTTCCCCCGCCGATCATTATCGCAACTTCCACGCCCAGCCGCTTAAGCCCGGCGATCTGTTGTGCTATCCACACCACAGCTTGTTGATCAATACCAAATCCTCTTTTTCCTGATAAAATTTCGCCGGATAACTTCAGCAGAATACGCCGGTATTTCAGCTTCGCTCGCGGTTGGGACACTATGGAAACTACTCCTCTCCCACCTTGAAGCGTGTAAAACGGCGGACCTGAATATTCTCTCCGACTTTGGCCACCATTTCCCCTATCAACTGGTTAATTTTTTTATCAGGTTCTTTGACAAAACTCTGCTCCAGGAGACAATGCTCTTCAAAATATTTTTCCAGTTTCCCGGTAATAATTTTTTCCATAATATCCGCGGGTTTTCCGGCTCCCGCCATTTGGGCTTTAATAATTTCACGTTCCTGTTGGATAATCTCGGCCGGCACTTCTTCCCGTTTTACATATAGCGGATGGGCCGCTGCCACATGCATGGCCAGGTTCCGCGCCAGTTTCTGGAAACCCTCGGTCTTAGCCACAAAATCAGTCTCGGAGTTTATCTCGATCAAAACCCCCAGCTTGCCCCCGGCATGGATATAAGTCATAACCGTACCATCGGCTGCCACCCGCCCGGATTTCTTGGCCGCGCTCGCCAGTCCACGCTCGCGAAGATATATTATCGCCTTCTCTAAATTACCCTCGCATTCCTTCAGTGCGGTTTTGCATTCCATCATTCCGACACCGGTTTTATCACGTAATTCTTTTACCATGGTTGCTGAAATACTCATAATTCTCTATTTTCCCTCCCTGCTTTTACACTCCTACCGGAGTTTCATCCGTACTATCTTTGGGCGCGGGAACATTCGGCTTTGGTGACAGTTTGCTTTCATTCACCGCCGGCGATGGTGCTTCTCCCGTCTCTTGCTCCCTCTGGATTTCCCCAACTTTTCCACCTGTTTCCGTCTTCACCGTTTTTTCAGCCGCTTCAGCTTCCTCGGCATCTTCTGCTTCCTTCTTCTGCCTTTCCAATTCCCGGCGCCGGATTTCCTCTCCCTCCAGCGCGGACTCGGCAATTAAGTTTGAGATCAGCCGGACAGCGCGGATGGCATCATCATTACCCGGTATAATATAATCCACCTCATCCGGATCGCAATTAGAATCCACGATTCCCACAATTGGAATACCCAGTTTTCGGGCTTCAAGCAGCGCGTTGTGTTCTTTCTTCGTATCTACCACAAACATCACTCCGGGCAGAGATTCAATATCTTTGATTCCGCCAACCGAGCGCTGCATTTTAGCCAGGTCCTTGGCTATATGCAACCGCTCTTTTTTAGGAAGCTTCTCCATAGATCCATCTTCCATTTGGCGCTCAATGTCTTTCATTCTCGCAATGGTTTTTTTGATAGTCTGGAAATTGGTCAGCATACCGCCCAGCCAGCGCTGATTTACAAAAAACATGCCGCAGCGGGTAGCTTCCTCCTGAACGGAATCCTTGGCCTGTTTCTTTGTGCCCACAAAAAGAATTTTCTCTCCCCGGGCGGCTGACTCACGTATAAATTTTGCGGCTTCCTTGAGTTTCTTTACGGTTTTTTGCAGATCTATAATGTAAATACCGTTGCGTTCCCCGTAAATATAGCGGGCCATTTTAGGGTTCCAACGACGCGTCTGATGCCCGAAATGGACCCCGGCTTCCAATAATTGCTTCATAGAAATATTTGCCATACTTTTTCCCCTCTCCATTTGGTTTATCCGCCGCGGCCATCACTCTGCCTCAGACCCGGTTGACAGGTACCTCCAAGACAGTCCGGCCGCGTGAGAATTTGAATCAAAGATATATAACATAGAATGACTGCATCTACAAGCAGAAAGTGGAGAAATGTGTAAATGATTAGTTAGTTCTTGTTGCGAAAAGACAGGTTTAGCTTTTTGTCATTTTGAGGAAGCGAAGCGACCGAGAAATCTCTTTGAAAACTAGTGTAGTGTCTCACGCTGTTGGTACTTTATAAAAGTCATTGCGAGGAGCGATTTTTACGACGAAGCAATCTGTTTTGAACTCAAAGTGCTTGAAAAATCGAGATTGCTTCGCTTTGCTCGCAATGACAAACGCTCCATCAATTAAGAGACACTACACTAGGAGCTTGAGCATTTAGTACGTTTTGTCATTCCGGCATGCTTTTAGCCGGAATCCAGGGATTTTTCAATGCTTATAAAATAATGCTTTTCTGGATTCCCGATTAGAGCATTCGGGAATGAAAACCTAAAAAATCGACTAATTGCTCAAGCTCCTAGGAGTCTGTCGGACTTAAGCACAAAATCGGATTTTGAGCACTCCTCCCCCTTCCTCAGCTACTTCTCCAGAATGGTTTGGTTCAGGGCGCTTGGAATGACAAAGTGTGAGAATTCCGCTAAAAAAGACTTTCTTTTACCAGAAATAAATAGAAAACAAAGCAGTTGACAGATTATAGAATATAAGCTATATTATACATAGATCATATTCTATAAAAGGAAACAATAAATTGAATATAAAATTGCGCCAAGCACAGAAAAAAATATTAAAAATATTTGGGCAAAATCCAGGAAGCTTTGCCTTGGCCGGTGGAACAGCTCTGGAATTATACTACTTAAAACACAGATTTTCCTGGGACTTGGATTTTTTCTCTTCCACCTATAATCTCCGGGAAATTAGTATGATAATTTCTGCCATCGAAAAAGATTACGGAACTGCACCAATACTTGAAAATGAAACGGATAATCCTCGGTATGCCAGGATGCAAATCTATACTTTGCAAATAGAAGGGTTATCCGACCCGCTGAAAATAGACTTTGTCGAGGATACTTTGCCTTTGGAACCGAATGTGAAAAGATTTAAAAATGTTCCGGTTTACGCAATTGAAAGGATATATGTCCAGAAATTGGCAGCCATTACGGGAGTGCAGCTTAAGCCGGATGTTATCGGACGTGAGATTTTAACCGGCAGAAGCGAAGCCCGGGATGTAATGGACTTATACTGCCTTTCGCAGAAAATAGAACCATTGCATTCTTTCCTGCGAACCAAGGCGGATAATTTTCGGCGCGGTATGGTTCAATGGTACCGCCAATTTCCCCGGCAGGATTTCAAAGTGCAGTGGCTGGATCTGGATATTTACGACAAAAAACTGGACTGCAGAGAGATTATCCGGCATTTAGAGGGAGAAATAAAAATCTTAATGGATGAGGAATTGAAATGAATATCAGGCCGTATTTCCAGGACCTTTCAGAGAGCGCCCTGCGGGAAACCGCGAAGATTTTTAAAGATCCTGAACATCCGAAATTTGTCAGCCGCATGGCAAGGCTTTTATCCCAATGTGACAAGTCCAGGGAGATTTTCAGCCTGGTTGGCAGGCAGGGCTTTATTAATGCCTGGCCAAAAATATTAAAGTATTGGAAGCGGACGCCAATGGCGGCTGATTATCGCGACTGGTGGCAAACCATATACGAGCGCCTGCTTGAGCGCGATCAGGCAGGAAAAAGTCCGGTTGGCATGCCCTTGAAAAAACTTCAAATTATGGGCACAATAATTATGCAAGCCAGGACAGCTAAAGGCTGGACCCAGCAAGACCTCGCCCAAAAAGCGCGGCTTAAACAGCCGGATGTTTCCGCCATTGAGAAAGGAAGAAAGAACCTCACGGTTGAAACCCTGGCGCGTTTGGAGCAAATACTGGAGATAGAACTCTTTGCAACTGAGAAGCTCGAAGAAAAGCATGAACAACCAGCGGATATTGAAAAGCAGCCCTTTGTCTTCACTGGTTCACGACAACACCGAATTTATAAGGATCTTTTGGAATTGATTGGTCCGGGAGCCGCAGATTTTTATAAAGATGCCTACCGGCTATTGGAACCGGATTCTGATTTTGAAAGCAAAACCCTTTTAATCGGACATCTCTTCCGTGAAATCGAAAGCTCCATTCGGGCGGTATTAGTCGGTTGCTTCGGAATAAAAGTGGAAAAGAACAAGAAGAATGATAAACAGAAACTGGAAATAGAGGGTATTTTAGAAAAGCTAAAAATTGATCTAAAGAAACCATGGACCAAGACCTGGCTGCAGATTGCTGATGAAAATAGCACATATGCCTTATTTAGGCTGGCTCATCGCAATGCATTATCCCAGCCCCGGGATTTATCCAGTGAAATGAAGTTCTTTTTCAATGAATTCCAGGATTTTCTCGAAGGAATACTGTTTGAAATAAGAAGGATCTTTGTGCAATTTTTACCTGGTTTAGATCAACTGCTTTCTAAATCAGAACCCACGGAAAGAGATGCAAAATATTTCTTAAATAAAATTCCGAATACTCCGGGAATAAGAGGATATTTTTTTGAAAGCTGTAATGATAAATGGATGGGTCTGCTTAAAATGCAGGATGTATTCAAATACCCTCCTGCTCCGGTCTCGCTCGAGGATAGGACTACTACATTTCCATACTGGCCGGAAGCTGTTTATTTGGCACGGATGGCCTCCATAAAGCCAGAGGAAGTCTGTGAGATAATTTTAAAAATGTCTGCTACCAAGAATATTGCGGTTAATAATAATCTGGCTGAGGCCGTGCTGGCTCTGCCGGCAGCGCTGACCGTTTGTCTCATTGATAAGATAAAACTTTGGGCACAGGTAGAGTATCCAGGCTATGCATTAACAAAAAGACTTGGGAATCTTATAACACACCTGGCATCAGCCGGAAAAGTTGACCAGGCGCTTGATCTGGCTGGAACAATGCTTGAAATTCAACCTGATCCTAAATTCCAGAGCCAGGATAAGGAAGATAAGCAACCCTGGTCCGAGCCGCAGCCCAGAACGCGGATTAATCTCTATGATTATAAAGATATCCTGGAAAAACGCATTCCAGAACTGGTAACCCTGGCCGGCATATCAACCTTGAATCTTTTATGCGATCTGCTGGAGAAATCAGTGACTTATTCCGGATATCCGGGAGAAGATATCAGGCAGTGCGATTCATCATATATCTGGAGACCGGCGATCGAGCCGCATAAGCAGAACCAACTTCAGTCCATAAAATCAATTCTCGTGGATGCGGTGCGGAATACCGCAGAACGCTTAAGCCGGAATCTGCAGATAAGCGTTCTGGTTAATCTTCTGGAAGCCAGACCATATAAGATATTTAAGCGCCTGGCTTTACATCTCTTGAGCCAGTCAACAACTGCCCTGGACCTTATCGAAGAACGCTTGGCTAATCGGAATTTATTCGATGATGTGAATTGTCAGCATGAGTATGTTTTGTTGCTTAGAAATAAGTTTGCGGAAATATCACAAGAAAAACAGCAAATTATTCTGGCATGGATCGAGCAGGGACCGGATATAAACGAATATCTGGATTTTCGCGAACACCAGGACAGCCGGCGCCCTACG
>DAOVYW010000115.1 GCA_030635415.1 Candidatus Firestoneibacteriota bacterium | reverse complement strand
GCTTCCCCGGCAGCACAGGCTAATAATAATTCTGCGGTTTTTAATTCTATTTCTTCCTCTAGAACATCCACTCCGACCCCGCTTAATGCGAAATATACTTTCAACTCTTTTGTGGTCGGCAATAGTAATCGTTTCGCTCATGCCGCTTCCAATGCCGTGGCGGAAGCTCCGGCTAAATCTTATAATCCTCTTTTCATTTACGGCGGGGTGGGTCTGGGTAAAACCCACCTTTTACATGCTATCGGTAATCATGTTAACACGCATGCTAATTTTTCTAAACGCGTACTTTATGTTTCCTCCGAAATGTTTATGAATGAAATGATTGCTTCCATAGGTTCCGGCTCCATGCGGGCCTTTCGTGATCGCTTTCGTACGGTGGACGTTCTTTTAATCGATGATATTCAATTTTTAGTGGGCAAAGAAGGCACCCAGGAAGAATTTTTTCATACTTTTAATGATCTCTATAATATCCAAAAACAAATTGTGGCTACTTCCGACTCGCATCCCAAGGAAATTAATTTGGAAGAACGTCTTCGTTCCCGCTTTGAATGGGGCTTGGTGGCTGATATTCAACCGCCGGATTTCGAAACGCGAATTGCAATTTTAAGCCAGATGGCTGAACATGAAAATGTATCCATTCCCAACGATGTCTTTGCTTATATTGCCAACCAGGTTAAGGCCAACATTAGGGAATTGGAAGGTTCCTTAACTCGTGTGATTGCCTTTTCTTCATTGACTAAAAGCGAAATCAGTCTTGATGTAACGCGGCATGTTTTGCGTGATTTGTTTTCAAATGATTATCGTCCCCTTACTATTGAGGCGATTACGGATATGGTTGCTAAAGAATTTAATCTTAAAATTTCCGACCTTAAAGCAAAAAAAAGGACCTCAACTATTGTTTATCCCCGTCAAATTGCCATGTATTTATCCCGTGAAATGACGGATTTTTCTCTGCCGGAAATAGGCCGTTTCTTTGGCGGTAAAGATCATACTACGGTTATATACGGTTATGATAAAATTAAAGAAAAATTGCATCATGATGAAAAGCTGCGGAATTTGGTCAATTTACTTATTTCCAAATTAAAGAGTAATACCGGTTAATTGCCTGTTTATTAGCTGTTATTTTCTTGTAGTTTATTCCTTTTTTTTGTTGATTTTTTTAACCCGTTTTACTTTTTGTTAATTCCGGGGAAAACTTTTGTGGTTTTACTTTTTTTTTACACAAGTTTCTTTTAAGAAATATCCGTATAATTACAGTTTTTTCTTGCTTTTCAACATATTAACATGTACTACTACTGCTATTACTTAATTTTACTATGGAGGTAATATTTTATAATGAACATTTCCATCAAACGAACTGATTTTCTAAATGGCATCTTATCAGTCATTAATGCTTCCGCTGTTCGTAATACTTTACCCATTCTTTCCAATATTTTATTAGAAACCGATAAAAAAACACTATTTCTTTCCTGTACCGATTTGGAAATAACCATTAAATCACATATTTCCGCAGAAATTTTATCTCCCGGAAGCATTACTCTTCCCGCCCGAAGACTGCTGGAAATTATTCGCGAACTTCCGGAAAAGGACATATCCATGTCTTTAAATGATAATCACGTAGTTACTTTAATGTGCGATAAATCAATTTTTAAGATCAATGGTCTGCCAAAGGATGAGTATCCGGTGTTTCCCACCCTTAAAAACGATAAAGGCATTACGCTGGCGCAAAAAGTTTTAAAGGATATGATAAGAAAAACCATATTTTCGGTATCCTCGGATGAAACCCGTTATGTACTAAACGGGGTGCTGATGTTTTCAGATACTGAAAAAAGTATTTTACGCATGGTTTCCACGGATGGTCATCGGTTGTCTTATATTGAAAGTCCGCTGGATAAGAAAGTCACACAAGAGTTCAATCATATTATTCCGTCTAAAACCCTGCACGAATTGTATAAAACCTTAACTGAAGAAGGAGAGGTATTTATTCAATTAAGTGAGAATCAAATTATATTCTCTACTGCCCAGGTGGTTTTAATTTCACGTTTAATCGAAGGTCAATTTCCCAATTGCGATCAGGTAATTCCCAAGCAAGGCGAGAATTTTATCACCTGTGATACCGGTAAAATCATGGCCGGTACGCGGCGGGTATCATTAATGGCTTCGGATAAATCCAATTCGGTCAAATATTCTTTTAGTCAAAATAAATTGCTGATTACTTCTAATACGCCTGAAGTGGGAGAGGCCCAGGAAGAATTGGAGATTAAGTATTCCGGGGAGAGTATTATTACTGCTTACAACGCTAAATATCTTTTAGATATTTTAAAGAATATTGGGTCGGCGGAGTGCTTGATTGAACTTACTTCCAACCTTAATCCGGGAGTATTTAAACCGGTAGATAGTGGATTTAATTATTTATGTGTCATTATGCCGATGCGAACATAGCCGGTTTTGGTTAATGGGCATTGGTGGTAGGAAATTTGTGCCCTACTTCCCCCGCTTGCTTATTTGCGCTGCGCAAAGAAAATACATCCCTCTGGCTAGAGCCGGGATTAAAATTATGAAATAGGATGAAGTATTATGGAAACTGATACGCAAAAAATTTACCCGATTCTGGTTGAGGAGGAAATGAAAAATTCCTACCTCGATTATTCAATGAGCGTTATCGTAGGCCGTGCGTTACCCGACGTACGTGATGGATTAAAACCTGTTCATCGCCGTATCTTATATGGCATGTATGATATGGGCCTGCATCATAATAAACCTTTTCGAAAAGCCGCTAAAATAGTGGGTGAAGTCATGGGTAATTATCATCCGCATGGTGATTCGGCTATTTATGATTCTTTAGTTCGCATGGCGCAAAATTTCAATATGCGTTATCCTTTAGTGGCCGGCCAAGGGAATTTCGGATCCGTGGATGGAGATCCTCCCGCCGCTATGCGTTATACGGAAGCCCGGCTGGCCGGCATTTCCGCTGAACTTTTAGCGGATATTGATAAAGATACCGTGGATTTTTGTCCTAACTACGATGATTCATTAACCGAACCTACATTACTGCCGGTCAAGATACCAAATCTTTTGGTTAATGGTACTACCGGAATTGCGGTCGGAATGGCTACTAATATTCCACCGCATAATCTCACCGAAGTTATTAATGCCATGGTGGCGTTGATACATGATCCCGGCTTGACGGTCGATAAACTTATGCAATATATCAAGGGTCCTGATTTTCCCACGGCCGGGTATATTTTGGGCCGCGAGGGAATAGTGAATGCTTATCGTACCGGCCGGGGATCTATTAAGATGCAGGCCAAAGTAATGATTGAACAGATTAAAAACGGCAAAGAGCGTATCATCGTTACGGAACTTCCCTATCAGGTGAATAAAGCCCAACAGGTAGAAAATATCGCCCGGCTCGTCCATGATAAAAAAGTGGAGGGAATTACCGATTTAAGGGATGAATCGGATCGTGAAGGAATGCGCATTGTGATAGAAGTGGGCCGGAACGATAATGCCCAGATCGTATTGAATAATTTATTTAAACATACCTCCCTGCGCACAAGTTTTGGCGTAAATATGCTGGCTTTGGTAAATGGCCGGCCGCAAACGCTGAATCTTAAGCAGGTGCTGGAACATTTTATCGCTCATCGCAAGCAGGTGGTCGTCCGACGCAGCCGTTTTGAATTGAACCGGGCGGAAAAACGTGCGCATATTCTGGAAGGATTGAAGATCGCGCTTAAATTCCTGGACAAAATCATTAAAATTATCCGGTCTTCGGCTAACGTGGAAATAGCTAAACAATCCCTCATGAATAATTTTAAACTTTCATCCCTGCAAGCCCAGGCTATTCTGGATATGCGTTTACATCAATTAACCAACTTGGAGACCAAGAAGATCGAAGAGGAATATCTCGAGATTATAAAAACCATTGAACGCCTCCGTTCAATCTTGGCCAGCGAGCGTAAAATTTCCGCCATAATTGTGGAAGAAATCGAATACATCAGGAAGAAATACGGTGATGCAAGACGGACGGAAATCATCGGCGCGCTGGCCGATTTATCCATGGAAGATTTAATCACGGAAGAGGATATGGTGATTACGGTATCAAATCTCGGGTATATTAAACGACTGCCGGTTTCTACTTACCGTTCGCAACGGCGCGGAGGACGGGGGGTGGCCGGGATGGGCACCAAGTCGGAAGATTTTGTGGAGCATTTATTTATTGCGTCCACACATCATTATATTTTATTTTTCACCAATCAGGGAAGAGTATATTGGCTTAAGGTCTATGAAATACCAGAAGCCGGGCGAGTATCCAAGGGTAAAGCGATAATCAATTTAATCCGCCTGCAGCCCGGTGAATCAGTCGAGACCTTTATTCCAGTAAAGCAATTTGCCGAGAACCGCTTTCTGGTTATGGGAACAGAGCAGGGACTGATTAAACGTACGCGCCTTACCGCCTATTCCAATCCCAGAGTCGGAGGCATTATTGCCTTGACTTTGAACCCGGGAGATAATCTCTTCCAAGTTATGGAGGCTTCGGAAGATATGGATGTGGTTTTGGCTACCCGGATGGGCAAAGCCATCCGCTTTAAGGTCGGACAGATCCGGGAAGTGGGCCGCACCGGGCGAGGTGTGCGTGGCATCCATCTGCGTCAGAAGGATAAAGTAGTCGGCATGTCAATTTTGAGCCGCGGTGGAAGCCTGCTGACCGTTACGAATAAAGGCTTTGGCAAGCGTACCAGCCTGGAAGCTTACCGTAGTCAAAGCCGTGGCGGACATGGCATGATAAATATTAAAGTTACTGAGCGCAATGGTGAAGTAGTAACCATAAAATCGGTGTCTGACAGTGATGAGTTAATGATGATTAGTTCCTCCGGCACAGTGATTCGTACCGCCGTCAAAGCGATTAACCCGGTAGGGCGCAATGCCCAGGGAGTGCGATTGATCAAGCTGGCGCCAACCGAGAGTGTTAGCGCGGTGGCGCGGGTGGTCAGCAAGGAAGAAGAAGAGAAAACCTGAGTAAAGCCATCTAAGACGGGAATATGAAAATTCCGTTTTTAAAGGAGGGAAGCCAGGGTGAAACTTAAAGGCCGGCCGGGAGCAAGTCTGGTATTGCTATTCACGCTCACCAGTACAGTGGGACTGTTCTTTTATGGCGATCGTCTAAAAAACGAATCATATCAGAATCTGCGAAACCAGTTGGGCACCTTGGAACTTCAGAACGTGGCAAAGGAAAAAAACCGCCAGGTTATGGAAGCCGCCCAAGCGGCAGCCCGGCGGTTGGATAAGTTTATCGACCAAGCGAAAAGCCAGACCGAAACCATGGCGGATACCAAAGAATTACGGCGTTCCCATACCAAGGCCGGGTCGAGAAAAGCTAAAAAGCGGGCATTTTTAAAAGCAATAAAAGCCCGAACGAACTGGAGCAGCGGATTATTGACGGATGAGCGGGGAAGAAAACTGGCTTCGATGGGGAAAAAGCCGGATGCCTCCATAGCCGCCACCCCGGCATTTAAATTAGCCTCCCGCCAGAGATTAACCGCCATGGTCTTGGAAGTCACGGCCCCGGATAAAGTTCATTTAAAGATAACCGTGCCCTGTTTAACGGACCACGGTAATTTTCTGGGAGTTTTGCAAGCAACAATTTCTATTACTTCAGAGTCTTATCAACCCCATTCTTCCCCCGGGGGTATCCTGGTCCTAATCGGTACCAGCCAAGGCCGCCGTTTGACCCCCGGCCCACAAAAGAATTTCCCGGATGATCTAGGCGTTCTATTTGGCAAGCGTTTACCAACAATGCAGGAATTAAGCCGGCACCCGGCAGAGGGCCCGGAATATTTCAAAGTCCGCTGGGAAGATACCGAATATTTAATCGGCAGCGCTTCTTTCCAGCTGACGAAAAACAAATTATTTGCTCTGCTGGAGATTACGGGACTGGAGAAGATAATCGGACCACCCGCTGTTAGCACGTCGCTCTTTAGTGATCCGCTTATATTGGGAGGCTTGGCATTAATTCTGCTTTTGGGCATGGTTTTCATGATTTTATTCAGCGGCGGGTCTTCAGCCGGAATCAAGAAAATAAACCAGGCATTGGATGGGATGCGGCATGAAGGCGAGAACTTGGTGCCACTGGCTTTATCCGGAAGCGGAGAGGTAGAAAAATTAACCGATGCTATCAACTTCTTGATCAATAAAGCCAATAAAACTAAAGGGCCGGCGCCGGCCGGGCGGATAGAAACCGACGAAACTGAAAATTTAACCCACTTGAACCGGGAGCTTATGGAATTGCGTCAGGCGCATGACCAGGCACTGGCCAAAAACATGGAACTCGAGGAAAAGGCCGAGGAGTTAGTCAGTCAAAACCGGGAATTAAAACAGGTCGTGCCTTCCCCGGACAATACGGGCCAGCATGAAGAATTAGTGGCAAAATATGAAGCTGCGGGCCGGATACGAAGTAAGGCGATTAACAGCATGTCAGAAGATTTAAAGGCCATGCTGCTGGTAATAAAAAACTATATTTCCCGGATTCTTTCTTCGGAAGAAGGCAAAATCACAGACAAGCAGCAGGATTTTCTGGGCGAGGTAATAAATAAAAGCGCCCGCCTGGAAAGACTGATCAGCGATTTATTGGATATTGCCTATTTAGAAGGAGAATCGGCTCAGATAGTTTTGACCTCTACGGATATTGCCGCCCTGCTGGAAGATGTGGTTTTAAATATCCAGGCGCAGGCTGATTCCAAGCAGATCCAGTTGATCCAAGAGATGCCGCCTTCGTTGACACCGGTTATGGTCAACAGTGAGCGGATGGGACGGGTATTTGTTGGTTTGGTCCAACATGCCCTGAAGATTAGTCCGGCCGGCCGGGAGGTTCGTATTACGGCAACTGAGACCCCGAAAAATCTGGTGGTTAAAATCCGCGACAGCGGTCCGCCGATTATGCCCGTGGAGGCGGAAAAGGTGTTCACGGTTTTTCATGGAGTGGAATCCCCGTCCGGGACTGATATGGCCGGAACCGGACTCCGTTTTGCCATTATAAAATGCATTATGGATATTCATCATGGAATGGTTGCCATCAGAGGTTTACCGGGCCAGGGGAATGAGACCGTGGTTACTTTACAAAAAGGCGCGCCAGCCGGAGCAGCAATGTCTGTACAGCTGCCGGAAGAAAAGGATGAAGATAAAAAAGCAGAAAAGTATTACGATCTTTCCGCGTTAATGGACCAGCCGGAGGAAAATCCGGAAACCGGGAATCCTAAAATCGCCGAGACCGGAGAAGACCTGGACAAACTGCTAAATGATATTGATAATATCGATGATCAACTGGATAAATAAGTCAGGCTAGCAGCTTGTCGGACTTATCAGCGTTAATGAAGCCAATCTGAGTATTAAATTGTATTTCTACTTAAGTTCCCCCTTTTTAAAAAGACATAATGGCTGACGGGTGGGGGAATAAAAAATGACCTGCCTTTCCTTTAGACACGTGGGTTATAATAAGCACAAGTTC
>DAOVYW010000052.1 GCA_030635415.1 Candidatus Firestoneibacteriota bacterium | reverse complement strand
ATCATTTTTTTTGTGTAAACAGAATTACTCCTCATAAGGTTTTTGGAAACTGATCAGCAAAAATTATCGCAAATGGATTAAGTGCTTCTTTCCAACTTCTAATCGGCATGGTCCATTTTTTAGAAATATTCCTCCTTATATTTGTAAATTATTCCCCGCCTTTTATAATCCCTCAGTATTCGTGAAGATTGTGGACATGTATGATCATATAGGGAATGTTACTTAATATCTCCTTAACTGATTATCTTTATAGAAAACACAATCCCCTCCTTAAAAAACAATTAATTTTTCTATTTTTTATTGAGAAGTTTCGATAAAACGAATGAACTTGTTAGAATCATAATGCAAACTTTTCAGGAAACGGTTGACTAGATTCATCAGTATTTCCGGTCTCAATTCTACTGTGGGATCAAGCACCTCTCTTGGAACCGGCAGACCCCATGGATCCTTACCGTCCCTGGGAAAAAGTGATTCTAACCGCGGCATTACTGCTGACTTCCACTTCAGAAAAGGTTCAGAATCACCAAGAACATAAATTGCAATCCTTTCAGCAAAGGCTGCATCAAGGTCCGGTATTTCATATTCAGTTTGATTGACAGTATTAAAGACTGTCACAATTGCCAAATCTACCGGAGCTAGTATGCGACCCTGCCACTCATCCTCATTACTTTCTGGCGGAAGCATGATTTCTTTGCTCATCTCGAATGCCCATAAGGCCTCAAGATAATCATATGGTCTTGTATCCGATTTTAACTCCTTGAAGCGATAAATAACCCACTCCGCACAGCCAATCGAAAAAGAAATTATCGCTCTATTTGAAAGCTGCGACAGTTGAAAGGCTGTCTCCTCGGATGGCTCACCAACTGCAGCATATGGATCCCAATCATTCCAGGTATATTTTATCGGTTGATTTTGAATCAAAGAAATTGGTATATATGAGGGATTCTCAATCATCAACGGTTCTCCTAAAAAGGTAGGGGACGGCTTTCGGTTAATCGGATAAGGGCCGGCAAGTACGGCAAAACGTTTCTGGCGGGGTAAATCGGTTAGTTTACTCTTTGTGAAAATTTAACCAATTAGATTTTAGGGTTAGCATTCAAAAGAGGTTTCATATATAATTCGTATAATGAATCCGGGTTGCCGGTAAGGGAAATTTCAGGAGTGTACATGAGCGCGGAAAGAGTCTTTTTGGTTAGTGTAAATTATAGGGGCGGACTCGGGGAGGTTGCTTCCTCCCTGTCCGAGTTAGAGCGCTTGACTTGGACCGCCGGCGGAGAAGTTGTCGGGGTAAAAAAGTTTTCGCGCCGGTGTCCGGACGCCGCCTTGTTTCTGGGTTCCGGACAGGTTCAGGAATTGAAAAACTTGGCAGCCCGGCAGGCTTGTGATTTATTGATCGTGGATCATGAACTACGGCCGATCCAGCAACGCAACCTCGAGGAGGCCCTGGCGCTGCGGGTTATTGACCGGACCCAGCTTATCCTGGATATTTTTGCCCGCCGGGCCAAGACGCATGAAGGGAAAATTCAAGTGGAACTGGCCCAGCTTTCATATCTTTTGCCCCGCCTTACCGGCAAAGGCGTTCTGCTTTCCCGTCTGGGAGGAGGAATAGGAACCAGGGGTCCGGGTGAAAGTAAACTGGAATATGACCGCCGCCGCCTCCGGAGCCGGATCGCGGTTTTAAAACAGAAGCTGGAGACGCTCAAGCGGACCCGCCGGCTTCATCGCCGGGATCGGGAATCCGTTCCGCTACCCTTGGTTTCCCTGGTGGGTTATACTAATGCCGGGAAATCGGCCCTGCTTACAGCTTTAACCGGAAACCGGACTTTTATAGAAGACAAACTGTTCGCCACCCTGGATCTTACTACTCGGAAACTGGTTTTACCGCCCGCCCAGGAAGTACTATTGACTGATACCGTGGGATTTATCCGGAATCTGCCCCATCACCTGGTGGCGGCCTTTCGCGGGACGATGGAAGAAGTTGTGGCCGCGGATCTGCTCCTGCATGTGATAGACTGCGCTCACCAATCATGGGAAAACCAATCCCGGACCGTTAACCAGGTGTTAAAGGAACTGGGAGCCGGGTCCAAGCTTTGCCTCACGGTTTTTAATAAGATAGATAAAATCGGGCAGGCAGCACGCTGCCGCCTGGGCTATCAATTTCCCGAGGCGATACAAATTTCAGCGCTCACCGGCGAGGGGCTGGATAAACTGGTGCCAATGGTTAAGCAGCAGCTGTCCGGCGGGTGGAAGAAAATAATCCTGCGCCTTCCGTATGAACAATCACATCTCCGCGCTCTGATTTTAAAGCGAGGAAGGTTGATTAAGGAATCCTACGGCCAGAAAATTATTACCTTGCAGGTTGAACTACCGCCCAAGATAATCGGGCAGATTCAACAGCAACGGAAATATGGGAGAAATGCCAATTGGCATTGAATGAAAAAAACATTGCAGGGAATGGTCACAACCATTCCCTGCAACCTTTCATCTTGACACAAAGGCAGGCAAACGGCATAATTTCTGTGATTTATTGGCATCTCGTTATCGCATCCATCGGCTGTAGGGGCGTTTAATTAAACACCCCTACGTTTCGGGGGTGGCCTATCACAGCTTTCGAGGAATTGAAAAAACAGCATAAAATGTTCACGGGCAGAAAAGCGAATGGTTAATTTACTACTTGATTTTCATTACAGCTTGACATTTACGGGAGGGGAAGCATGAAAACATCTGCGGAAGACCTAAAGCCCTTGCGGGCGGCAGTTATCGGGGTGGGAAACCTGGGGCAGCACCATGCGCGGGTTTATACTCAATTGCCCGGAATTGTGCTGGTCGGCGTGGTGGATGCCAATCTCCACCGGGCCAAGGAAGTTGCCAAAAAGAATCACTGTCAGGCTTTCGCGGATTTTGGCGAGTTGTTGGGCCTGGTTGATCTAGTCTCGATCGTGGTTCCGACCGCCCATCATTTTGATATTGCCCGGGAATTTCTGCAACAGGGAGTGGCGGTAATGTTGGAAAAGCCCATGACCCGTACGGTGGAAGAAGCGGATGAATTAATTCGTCTTTCCCGTGAGCGGGGCGTTCCTTTGCAAATCGGGCATATTGAACGTTTCAATGAGGCTATCCAGGAATTGAAACGCGTACTAAAGGGGCCGCGGTTTATCGAGGTCCATCGTCTGGGGCCGTATTCCCAGCGGAACACGGATATCGGCGTAGTGCTGGATCTGATGATTCATGATCTGGACATCATTATGGATCTGGCAGATTCGCCGGTAGAGCGGGTTGAAGCCGTGGGCGTTAAAATTCTTTCCGAGCACGAGGATATAGCCAACGCGCGAATAACCCTGGCCAGCGGGTGCGTGGCGAATGTGACCGCTTCCCGGGTGACAGTGGATGCCAAACGCAAGATCAGGATATTTTCTCCGGAAAGCTACATTAGTATTGATTATCAGAAACAGGAACTGTATATCTATAAGTTGAAGAAAGATTTGCCGCTGGATGAAAATAATCTTATGCGCATGATAAAGCGGGAACGCCGGGTTTTCGGCCGGAAAGAACCTTTGCTGGCTGAACTGGATTCTTTTGTCACTGCCGTGCGCGAGGGACGGGAGCCGGAAGTTACCGGGGAAGCGGGACGCCGGGCCCTGGCCGTGGCTTTGGAAATCAGCGGACAAATCCGGGCTCAGAAGTATGCAGCTGTATGAAAACGCCAAGAATTATGCTGGTCGCCGGCGAGGCGTCCGGGGATCAACATGCCGCCAACTTGGTTCAGGAGCTGCGAGCCCGGGTTCCGGAAGCAATCTGTTTCGGGTTCGGCGGGGAAATGATGGCTTCCAGCGGTGTGGAGGTTGTGCATAATCTTGTTTCCCACGCGGTTATCGGAATTGCCGAGGCGGTGCGTAAACTGGGAGATTTTTTTAAAATTCTTCAGCAAGCCGGAAACCTGCTGCAACAACGCCATCCGGATGTCCTGGTACTGACGGATTTACCGGACCTGAATTTTCGTATTGCGGCCAAGGCCAAAGCTTTGGGTATTCCTGTAATTTATTATATTAGTCCCCAGGTATGGGCTTGGAGGCGGGGAAGAGTTAAGACGCTTAAACGCCTGGTTGACAAGATGATCGTAATATTTCCTTTTGAGGAACCGATCTATCAAAAGGCCGGTGTGCCGGTGTCTTTTGTCGGACATCCGCTTCTGGATATTGTAAAAACCGAGATTGATCCGAAGCAGGCGCGCAGCCGGCTTTTAAACGGGTCTTCCGGTCCCCTGATAGCATTGGTGCCGGGGAGCCGCTCTCAGGAAATTGAAATGCTGCTGTCCATTATGGCGCAGGCCGGGTTAACTTTGCGGCACAGATTTCCCGAGGCACGGTTTTTCCTGCCCTTGGCAAAAACCATTTCGCGCCGGCGCGTAGAAACTATTTTAGCGGAATCCGGATTGGCGGTTGAGATTGTGACCAAGGAGCCGTACGCGGCGCGCGCGGCGGCTGACCTGGCTGTGGTTTCATCCGGAACCGCTACCTTGGAAACCGCTATTCTGGGAGTTCCCATGCTGATCGGCTACCGGATGCACGCTTTAAGCTATTTTTTAGCCCGGATTTTTGTAAAACTGCCGTATTTTGGTTTGGCCAATCTGGTGGCTGGCGAGAAAATTGCCCCGGAATTTCTGCAAGACGATTTTAATTGTCAAAATATTGCCGAAGCTGCCGGCCGCCTGCTCACGGATTCCCAGGCGGCGGAGCGTCAGCGCCGCAGTTGGGTACATGTTCGTGAACGCCTGGGGGGAGCCGGAGCCGCCGGCCGCGCGGCCGAGGAAGTTTTGAAAGTGCTGAGAAAAGATCATTAGTATAAAATGCAACCAACAGAAACGAGGAGAAATGTATTTTTTATATAATGTACTGCTGAAAGCCGGGACCTTGCTGCTCTTGCCACTGCTCCCAATCCTGCTGCTTTGCCGGCCAAAATACTGCCGGCGTCTGCGCGATCGCCTGGGTTTTCCTAAACGCCGAGAGCGTGACGCTTTTCAAACCGTGGCCCGGCCGCGTATCTGGTTTCATGCCGCCAGCTTGGGAGAACTCTCGGCCGTGGAGCCGATAGCCGGCGCTCTCAAGGAACGCAATCCGGATATCGGGATTGTGGTTTCGACCACTACGCTAACCGGTCTGGAACAAGTTAAACATAAAATTCCCATGGCGTCCCGAGCCCTACTTTTACCTTTGGATTATCCCGGGGCGGTTAAAAGAATTATGAAAATGGTAGAGCCTAATCTATTGGTTTTAACCGAGACGGAACTCTGGCCTAACCTGATACGGCAAACCAAGCGCTTAGGCATCCAACTCGCCCTGGTTAATGGCCGGTTATCCCAGCGCAGCCTCCGGCATTACCAATGGATAAGCCGGCTTATTTCCAGCATGCTGAAAAGTTTCGACCTTATGGCGATGCAGTCGGAAAAAGACGCAGAAAGGTTCAAACTCCTGGGCGCCAATCCTCAACGCCTGAAAGTGACGGGAAATGTCAAGTTCGACACTTCTTCCCGATCCCGTCGGGATGATTTACGTTCCGAATTACGTCTGGCTTCGTCTCGTCCGGTCTGGGTGGCAGGCAGTACCCGGCCCGGAGAGGAAGAGATTATTCTCCAGGCTTTTAAGGAAGTCCAGGAGCGTATTCCGAATGCGGTATTAATTTTAGCGCCACGGCACTTGGAACGTCTGAGGGAAGTGGAGCAACTGCTGGTACGTCAGTGCACGGCATTTACTTACCGTTCCCGCGTGTCTAAAGAATTGTTGGATTTTCCCGTGATTATTCTGGATAATATAGGAGAATTGGCCGAGATTTATGGATTAGCCCAGGTGGCTTTTATAGGCGGGAGCCTGGTATCTTTAGGCGGGCATAATCCTCTGGAGCCCGCAATGCTGGGAGTGCCGGTGCTGATTGGTCCGCATACCGATCATTTCGCGAGGCCTGTCGAAATTCTTTTAAAAAGCGGAGGCGCCCAGGTGATTACTACCGCGGAAGAATTAGCTGCGGCCGTAATCAATATGCTTTCCCATCCCGAAGAGGCCCGCCAATGCGGCGAACAGGCCAGGCAAAGTGTTTCCGCCTACCAGGGCGCGGCCGGCCGGACGGTGGATCTATTACAAAAGTTATTATTGATCAAGCAATGGGCCAGGGAAGAGAGAAACTGGCGCGAGGAATCGTTGAAAACAAATACTGAGTCCTTTGCTTCTAAAGAGACCGTATCGGATGACTGGTTTGAAAGGTGAGCAGGCTGACCGGTTTCCTGATACCCGCGGGTTGGATTTACGGCGGATTAGTTGGTCTCCGGCGTGCGTGGCTGCGCCGCTGTCCTCCGGTCCGTCTGCCGGTTCCCGTAATTTCAGTGGGAAATCTGACAGTTGGTGGAACCGGGAAAACTGAAGCAGTATTATTGATTTGCCGGCAATTACAAAAACTTGGGCGTTGCCCCGGAATTCTTTCACGCGGCTATGGCCGCCGGAGCCGCACACCAATGCTGGTGGTGTCTGATGGCTCCGGTCCCCTGGTTCGGGTTGAAGAAGCGGGGGATGAACCCTATCTTTTAGCCGGCCGTCTTCCGGGAACCGCGGTAGTGGTAGGCAAAGACCGGATAGCTTCCGGGACCAAAGCGATCAAAGAATTGGGTTGCAATGTCCTGGTTATGGATGATGCTTTTCAACGGCGCGATCAAATACATCGCGACCTGGATATACTGCTAGTGGATGCCGGAGATCCCTGGGGGGGGGGGAGATTATTGCCGGCCGGACGTTTGAGAGAGCCGCTAAGTGGTTTATTGGAGACGGACCTGATTATTCTTACCCGGACGGACCAGTATCCTGTCAGGGGAATCATTGACCAACTGGCCAAGCTGACTCCCGGGAAACCGGTACTGTTAGCCCGGCATGCGCCCAAGGCTATAGTTTCCCTGGGGATGGGAACCAGACATGAGTCAAAATACCTGGCCCGCCGCCGCGTGCTGGCAGTTTCCGGAATTGCCCGGCCGCAGGCCTTGGCAGCGACACTTGAGGCTTTAGGAGCTGAGGTGGTCCATACGCTGGTTTTCCCTGACCATTACTGGTACCGGGATAAAGATCGTGAATACCTGCGTCAGCAGGCAGAGAAGTGGAAGGCCGAGATTGTAACCACGGCTAAAGATGCCGTTCGGCTGGGCTGGCCCCTGGAATGGCCGGTTCCCGTCTGGATACTGGAAGTGCAATTTGAAATTGTAAATTCGGAGGAAGGTTTATCGCCATGGCTGGAAAGAATTTAAAAAGTTAGACTTTAGCAAATTTATCAAATTCCCTCTTGCCCCTTTTTGAAAAAGGGGGAGTTAGGGGCTATTTTGAAAAGACGCAAAAAATTAAATGTAGTAAAGTCGAGTAAAGAGGAATAGACCGTGGATTCTGTTTTAGTCATACGTTTTAGTTCGTTGGGCGACATTGTGCTTACCCAGCCGGTTCTGGCCCAAATAAGAAGCGAGGGATATTTTGTTGATCTACTGGTAAAGCCCGAATATGGGTTCCTGGGCTCAATGCTTCCGGGAGTTTCCCGGGTTCTTACTTCGCGGGATTCCCTGGCGCCGGAATACAAACTGGTTTTGGATCTGCACGGAACGCTAAAATCCCGGCAAGTCACGGCTGCGGTCAAGGCCGGCAAGGTTATCCGCTATCATAAGCATTCGCTGGCAAGGCGCTTGATGGTTCGCCCGGGAGGCCGCAAAATGTTTTGGAACCTCTGGTCAGTTCTTAAATCAACGCAACAGGTTACCGACTGGTATGCCGCCGCCGCGATCCGGGCAGGTTTTCAACCGGCCGGCCGATTTCCCCAAATCCTACCTTTCAGTGGGGCGGAGGAATCAGCCGCCCGAATGCTGAAAGAGTACGGTATATCGGCCAAGGAGAAAATAGTCGTATTGGCTCCGGGCGCCAGGTGGGCGACCAAGCGCTGGCCGGTTGAGTATTTTGCCCGGACAGCTGAGATGTTAAGAGATCGTCTGGATATGCTTCCGGTGTTTATCGGCTGGGCGCAGGATACGCTGCTTTGCAAGACCGCGGCCCAAATGTCTAATGGCCGGGCTCTTTCTTTAGCCGGTGCCACAACTATTGCCACCTTGACCGCGATTCTTAAAAAGGCCCCCGTGCTGATAACCAATGATACCGGTCCCATGCATTTGGCCCTGGCCGCCGGCAGCCGGGCAGTTGCGCTTTTTGGTCCTACGGTACCGGAATTTGGTTTTGCTCCGCTGAAGAATCCCCGGGCCCGCGTGCTGGCGCGTAAGCTGGACTGCCGTCCCTGCTCCCTGCACGGAAATCCCGAGTGTCCTTTGGAACATCATAATTGTATGCGTCGGATTTATCCCGAGGAAGTTGTTTGTGCGGTAATGGATTTAATTACTTAGGCTGGAAAGGATTGTATGTCACCATCTATAACCGCTCTGATTATTGCCCGGAACGCGGAAGCTACAATCGGCAATTGTATCCGAGCCCTGGATTTTTGCGAACGGATTATAGTAGGCGAGAACAATTCCCAGGACCGTACAATTGAACGGGCCCGGGAAGCCGGCGCC
The DNA here is from genome assembly GCA_030635415.1 of Candidatus Firestoneibacteriota bacterium. GTDB lineage: Bacteria > Oederibacteriota > JAAXVQ01 > JAAXVQ01 > JAUVAV01 > JAUVAV01. Next base: position 3,067 of record DAOVYW010000052.1, on the reverse strand, counting down.
GAGGTCCAGGCTATAGTCTGGCAGGGGTATGGCAGGACCAAGAATATGCTGATGGCCCAGATCCAGGAAGGATGGATTCTTTCTATTGATGCGGACGAGATAGTGACTTCCGGCCTGGCAGAAGAAATCCGGGAAGTAACCGTGCGGGAGGACGGACCAACGGCTTATGAGATATCCCGGCGTAATTATTTTTTAGGGCGGGAAATAAAACACGGAGGATGGGGTTCAGACCAGCAGCTTCGGCTTTTTCGGGCGGGTCTTGGCCGTTTTGAGGAACGCCGGGTACATGAAGCTTTGCGGGTAAAGGGCCGCCCGGGCCGGCTAAAACATGTCATGGAGCATTACTCCTATGCCGGGCTGGAGGATTACCTGCGGCGTTTAAATCATTATACCGGCCTGGCAGCCCAAGAACGGATGGAGCGGAAAAAAGACGGTTCTTGGCTCAGGCTGGTTTGCGATCCGGTCTGGACTTTCCTTAAGATGTATAAATTTAAAGCCGGATGGCGGGACGGATTTCCCGGATACGCTTTGAGTGTGCTTTCTGCCTTGAATACTCTGGTTAAGCATGCCAAGCATTGGGAGTTGCGCATGGCACGGCAAAACAAGGAACAAAGCAAACTATGATTCCGGCGCCTATACTTTTCGTTAATTATCACGGTACCATGGGCGGGGGACAGAACCATTTGCTCGCGATATTAAACGGTCTGGACCGGAAAAAATTTACTCCCCATGTGGTCTGCTGCCAGGAGGGGAAATTTGCGGACAAGCTTAGGGAGCAGGGATTAGAGCCGATGATGATACCTTTTGGCAAGGGCAAGATCCGCTACCTAAGGGTCTCGCTTCCCGCGTTCTGGAAAATGTATACTCTGCTGAAAAGCCTGAAGATCCAGCTGGTGCAAGTTAATGGTTTGCAGGAGGCCAAGCTGGCTACATATCCCTGCGCCTGGGCAAAAATACCAGTAGTTTGGGTAGTGGCGCCATGAGCACCGGCGCTCGCGGCTATGTCGGCCGGAACATGCGCCGCTTGAGCCGGCGGACCCGGACCTTTATCTGCATCTCGGACTATGTGGGACGGTTGGTCAAAGGCTACGGCGTTCCGGAAGAAAAAACCCATCGTATCTATTGTGGGACCGACCTCCAAGTCAAACGGCAATTTCCTTCCAGCCTGCGGGAGGAGCTGGGAATTGATTTTGATGAGCAGGTGGTTGGTACGACCGGGATCTGGCGGCCGAATAAAGGTTTTACTTATTATATCGCTGCCTGCGAGATGATAAATAAGTGGCTGCCCACGGTAAAATATCTGCTTGGCGGCAAGGCGTATAGATCTGATTATGCTTATGGCACTGCTCTCTGGATGCGGGGGAAGTTTTTGCGCCCTTCAAAAACTCTGGAGTATACCGGATTCACCCCGGATGTGGGGAGATTCATGTCCGCCCTGGATGTTTTTGTATTGCCGAGTGATTGCGAACCGTTCGGTCTGGTACTCATCGAGGCGATGGCACGCGGCATACCGGTAATCGGAACTAAGGCCGGCGGAGTGCCGGAGATCATTACCCACGGGGAAACCGGATTGCTGGTTCCTCCTAGGCAGCCCGAGGCGCTGGCCAAAGCCGTGTATTATTTACTCTGCTATCCTGAGAAACGTGCGCAGATGGGCGAAGCCGCGCGGCTTCGCGTGGAGCGGCTTTTTGACCAGAACAAAATGGTTAAAGAATATGAAGCGCTTTATACCCGGGTAATTTCAGAAAAAAAATGACTATTTCCGCCATAGTACATACCTTAAACGAGGAAACCAATATCCGCGCCTGCCTGGATACTTTGCGTTTCGCGGACGAAATAGTAGTGGTGGATAATGAGAGTACGGACCGTACGGTTGAGCTGGTAGAGAAAGCCGGAGTCCGGGTCTTGACTTACCAGGGTCGTTATGGTTGTCCGGAACCAGCGCGTGTTTACGGACTGACCCAGTTGCACGGGGACTGGGTTTTTATTCTGGATGCGGACGAAAGGGTGACCCCGGAACTGCAGGATGAATTGCTGCGGCTAAAAATCGAGCCCAATGCCAGGGACGGATATTGGATTCCCATCCGGAATTACCATTTCGGACGCTGGCTGAAACACGGGGGGCTTTACCCGGACTGGCATCTGCGGTTTTTCCGGCGTGCTAAGGGTGCGTATCCGGAGGTGGGGCTGCACCGGGGGATACGGGTCAACGGCACGAGCGGACGGGTAAAAGGTGAAATCCTCCATTACTCCTACCGTGATATTAATCATTATTTCGAGAAATTCAATATCTATACCACACTGGAAGCCGAACGCATTGTCCGCCAGGAGCGCCGGCCCACGGGCTATGATCTGGTTTTAAAACCTGTGCATCGTTTTATAAAAGCCTATGGGTTTCACGCCGGTTTCCGGGATGGCCTGGCCGGCCTGCTTTTCCATCTGTTTTCCTCGGCCTATGTCTTTGTCAGCGAGGCCAAGGCCTGGGACGAGTACCGGAAGCAAGGGGAAACCCTGCCGGTATTAAAGACTTTGTTTAAAAGAAAAAGAGGTAAGCGGAACTAATTCCGAGGGATAAAAATACCATGAAAAATAAAACCAGCCAATCTCCCAAAATTTTAATACGCAGTCCTAACTGGGTGGGGGACGCGGTTATGGCCACTCCGGTGCCACGCGCCCTGAAGCGCACCTTGCCGGATTGCCAGGTTCACATACTGGCCAAGTCATGGGTGGCTCCCATCTGGGAGAGGCATCCGGATGTTGACCGGATCATAGTCATGGATCCTGAAAAACGCCGGGGATTTTGGCGCTGGATTTCTTTGGCCATGTCCTTGAGAAATGCCCAATATAATTTGGCGATTATTCTACCTAATTCATTTTCCGCGGCCTGGCTGGCATTTTGGGCCGGGTGCCAGGACCGGGTGGGTTATAACAGCGATCATCGCGGATGGCTATTGAATATAAAACTACCGTGGACCAATGGAACCCTGCATCTGCCCAGGCCACAGGTTTACCTGAATCTGGCCCGCGTCGCCGGCGCGGATGTGGATCTATGCCAGGAAAGGATTTT
>DAOVYW010000147.1 GCA_030635415.1 Candidatus Firestoneibacteriota bacterium | reverse complement strand
GACGCGGCAGAGGGTTTCGCCCGGTCTGCCCTATGATCTTTCGCCGGACTCGAAAATATTTATAACCTGAATCGCAAAGGAGTGGGAAGAAAAGAACGACTCTAACTTAACGGTGATAAGGAAAAAGGATAGAAAGAAAATCCTGAAAAAATCAAAAAGCACATTACATAACAACATTGCCAATGCGATTTTAGATGCCCTGGAAAGAAGCCCGAAGTTTTTGGAAATAGCACAGCAAGATAAAGATTTGGGCCATTATAATCTGCCAACCGTTGAAAACCGGGTAACGGAAATATTTGCTTATTTCATTGTACTGGATAAGGAACTAAAGAGTAAGGGAATCACGGGTTATGAGGAAACACTGAAGGCCATGAAAATTATGATCGCGCAGAATGTCAGACTTAAAGATATTAAGGCGCATTTGCGAGACAGCGCCGGAGGCCAAAGCGGAAGTTCGGGAGATAGGGATGAGGGTTCGGCCACGATCACGCGCGCGCTTTTAACCTTGCCCGGATTGGGGCTCATTTCGGGTTTGCCGATAATTATCAGCCAGGTGGATGCTCCGGGTGGGATGAACCTGCTGACCAGCCCCATAACTTATCCTGTGGTCATGGCGGTAATTTTAAGCGCGCTTGCGTATAAATTAGCAGTCTGGATAAGAGCTCAACCACAAGCCGTGCCATTCTCATCATTGGTGGAAAAGACGCGGCCTCACGATTTTCCAATGGTGACGGCAGCGCTGCGCGGGCTGGATACCAGGAGTTTCATTGCGGACGAGGTAGGCGTAAATGAGCCTTACAAAATTGAAATTCCTTTTATCTTCAAACAATTACCGGGTCTCCACCGGAGCATGATATTCCTCGGAGCTTGGGGGTTAAAACGTATGGGCCCCAAAATGGCCGTGAATATAGACACGGTAAATGCGGATAAGCATATTCGGGGATTACTGGCCCGGGCGGTTATGGATCAAACTTCTGAAATCGAGTATGCGGCCGGAATGTCATTGGCCGCAAGCAAGGGGTATTTGGGCGGCTACCAGACCAACAAGTTTGCAGGAATCCATACCATAGAGATACCGGAGGTTGTGCTGGCGCGGTTATCGCACGCGACGGGAGCAGGACGGTTAGATGAATGGATGAATAAGGCGGCCGGGACGCTATTGATCCATACCGCGAAATACCAGGTGAGGAGATACAATGCCCGGGTGATCTCGCGCACGGATACGCTGGAACTGTTGGCCCGGGTGGAAGAACGGGATAATGCGAAAACCAACCCCGGTGTCCTGGCCCGGGTGGGAGCCATCAAATTGACGGAAGAAGCATGTGATGTCAAGCATGGGAGGGTAACGTTGATGTCATACGATTTGATGGAGGCGCTGCTTAACTTGATGCCGGATATGAGTGAAATACAGCAGGAAGTGAAAACTGCGGTCACGGAAACACTGAAGAGCGGCAGTGAGTTGAGCATGCTTGATTTGGTAAGTTGCTTGAGTTCTGAGCAAATGCAGCAAGTGAAAATCCTGGCAGCCATGAGCGGCCTGCAGACAGAAGCAAAGGTGTCCGGCTCACCCGCGGACCGGAACATACTGAATCGTGGGTTAATGGCAATGATGCTTAAACTGATTAGCGGCGAAAAGTCTCCGCGCGCGGCCGCGCGAATGGAAGCAACCATCAACACGGTAAAAGTAGCCAGTGGTTTGCCAACCGGCACGGCAGCGCTTATGCTGGAAATGATAGAGTCCGCAAAGGCAAATCAATCCGAAAAGGACTTGCAAGTGCTCAGGGCATTAAAGCATGCGGTTGAAACGGCGCGCGGTAAAGATTTTAATGCGATCGTGACATTAAATAATGAGGAAGGCAAGATCCTGGCGGAATATATCATGAACACTAAAACCGTTAAGCTGGAAGCGGATCATCTGGGCGAGCAAAGAAATCTGAAGGTCTCGGCAGCCTGTTTGGGAAATCAAAGGGTGAAGTTTAATGGCGTGGAGGTGATGTTGCCGTTGGTAGTGGAGTTTTATAGCAAAACGCATGTGAAAATCAGCCGGTTGGTGCAAGCGGTGAAAGATAACCGGCTTCCGGATAATGTCAGGATAAGAGCGCTTACCCAGATGATTAGTGTGCCGGATAAGGTCATAGCCACAAGCCCGCAAAAAAACAGAATCGCCCGGGCGCTGAGCCGTATAAGCCGGATCAAATACCTGCCGCGCCGCGCGCAAAGTTATATGAGTTGGAGCGCGGTAAAGCTATCGTCCCCGGTGGGGCTGCTGGCCATCATTAAGAGCATTCGGCAGACAGGGTTAATCGAGGCATCGATTGCGCGGGACCTGGCCGGAATCCGGACGGAGAAAGATATGCGGGCGTATATGAATGGGAATGCCGCTTTGCCGATGCAATTGCGGTGGTTATCTTCAGCCGCCGGCGCGCGGGAATATCAGGGTGCCATAGCCAAGGTTGCGGCCTGCCTGACGAATCGCATCAAACCCGCGCGCCTGGGAGTTGTTCCTATAAAAGCGGAGCGGAATACTGCGCAAAACATGCTTAATGTGTTGTGTTTTAGCGCGTTCTTTAAATATATGGGTGTAAAGCGGCTGGAGATTGCCGAGGCCGATGCTAATGATCCGGAGTGGAAGAGTCCTGAATTGAGCGCTTTAAGCATAATGGGAGACCTGCGGGCAGTTGCGATACCAGTGGAGATGATCAAGGCAAGAGGGTATAAAGCCAAGGTGGGGTCACTAATCGATATGATAGAGAAGTTGCCGCCATTGAGCATCAATTATGATGTGCTCAGGAAGTTACTCCGGAGGATACCGAGATTGTCAACCTTGGGGGCGGCGTAAGACCGGCAGAACGCCTGCCAACAAAGATAATCCCCGGCCTGACGACCGCCTATTCCGGGACATGTTCCCGGGCGGAATATCCGGCCGCTTTAATCACCCGGATAATAATTGACCTGTCCAATTTTTGTCCTTTGACATGGGCCAGTCCGGTTTCCAGCCGGATATCAGCAGAGCGGATATTGGGAAGATTCTCCAAAGCATGCCGGACATGCGAGACGCAGTTATTGCAGGTCATGCCACTTATTTGAAAGATAAGTTCTTCCTCTTTCCGGGGAACCGGCCGGCCGAGGCGGCGAAACCAGGATATGAAATCCAGCCCGGCCCAGCGCGCGATAAGCCCGGAAAGCAGAATCGCAAAAAATGAATTGAATATCACGCGGTAGGCCGGGACATGCTCATGATGCGGAATCAGGGCATTAGTCAGGGCGGGGCTGAAGAAGGACTGGAAAAGCAGTCCGAAAGCAATGCTTCCTAAAATAACCGTGCCTAAATAGATCGCGGTGATCCGCCGGCCAAAAGTCCGATAAACCGCAGCCAGGGTGGCGGCATTGGTGGCAGGGCCTGCCATCAGAAAGACTAAGGCGGATCCGATGGGCAATCCGGCGGATATCAAGGAAGCGGCGATTGGGACCGAACCGGTAGTACAGATATAGAGGGGTATGGCCAAAGCCAGCATAACCAGCATACCCCAAATTCCCTGCAAAGCCGGAAGCCGGGAGAGTGCTTCGGCGGGAAAAAGAGAGCTGATTAAGGCTGCCAATAGAATTCCGAGAGTGAGATATTTATAAATGCTTCCGATCAGATCATTAATCGAGTAATCAAAAAATATTTGCCAACGTGATTTTTTGTCCGGGTTTTTATTTTCTCCGCGATCGGATTTTACCTGAGCGGGATCACTTATTAAGGGCGGGCGAGGTTCAGTATAATGAGTCAGGAAACCGCCCGCCATCCCCGTGATCAAGGCAGCGATAACTTTGAAAAGGGCCAGCGGCCACCCGAGAAAACTGGCAGTTACCAGGATGGAGTCCAAACCGGTTTGGGGTGTACTGATCAAAAATCCGAGCGAGGCGCCGTTGCTGGCTCCGTCTTTTTTCAACCCCGTGGCGGCAGGGAGGACACCGCACGAACAGAGCGGCAGCGGAATTCCCAGCAGGGTGGTTTTCACAATATTCGTCAAACTGCTTGCGCCCAAATGTTTGGAAATAAAACCCGGGGGCAAAAATATTTTAAGCAGACCGGCCAAGCCGGCGCCGAAAAAAAGCCAGGGGGCCAGCGCCGTTAAAATGATCCAAATTTCTTTGAGGTACTGAATAAAGAACATATTCTCATCTCCGCTACAATAAACCATTGAACAACTATTCAAATAATAGACACCAAATATTGGGTTGTCAAGCAGGGGTTTTATTAGTAACTGTTCAGTCGCTGACACTTTATTCTATCCCCCTCCCTTTAATCCTCTCCCGCAAGAGACTGTGTCCTAACTTGGTTTGAAGTCTTTCGAACTTTAGTCACCCCCCTTTGGTAAAGGAGCACCAGAGCTCGCCAAACGGAGAAATCCACACGAGATTAAAGATGAATGTTCTTGAAGAAGCTCATTCGCAATTCATGGACTCAATTTAACGAAGGGCCTTCTTTAAATGAAAAAGGGCCACGTCCCCCAAGTTAATTATAAGCTTGACCAGGTTCATCTGAAGTGATACACTTAATTCAGAGGTGATTAACATGCCGACTCAAAATCCGAGATTAAATGTTGTGCTCGAACCGGGTCTTTATGAGGTTTTAAATAAGCTCGCCCATAATGCGGGGGTCTCGCTTTCCATGATGGCCCGGGATATCATTAAAGAAGCTCTGGATGAACATGAAGATTTATATTGGCAAAAATCCGCTGCTGTCCGTGAAAAGACGTTCTCTTATAAGAAAGCCCGTTCCCATAAGAATATCTGGAAATAATGTCCTATAAACTTTATTACCATCATGATATTCCCAAGGAAGACCTACCCGGAATCCCCGGCAATCTACGTAAACGGATAAAATGTGCCATTGAATCAAGATTATTGTCAGATCCGGAAAAATACGGATTGCCATTAAAGCGGGGATTACAAGGCTATCGCAAATTACGAGTCGGCGATTATCGGATTATTTTCCAAGTCAAAGAGCAAAATATTATTGTTTTAAAAATTGGTCATCGTAAAGATGTTTATAAAAAGACAAACAAGCGTGTTGTCCCCATGACAAGGGTGTAGATATGGCAGAAAAACCGGTTGATTATACCGTAGAGACGCCCAATTTGGGCGTCTCTACAAATGGCACCGGCGTTTCTACAAATGCAAACACCAACGGCGGAAATGCAAATGGCCTATGAAAGCGGGACGTGGTTAAAATAACAAGTTAACGAAAATCAAATGCATGGAATTTTTCAGATGTCTGTCTAAAGGAATATGCCAAGACAGGGAAGAATTCATATATCCGGTGGAATTTACCACGTGATCCTCCGCGGAATAGAAAGGCGGCGGATTTTTACGGATGCAAAGGACCGCGGGGAATTCACGCGTCGCCTTGCCAAACCTCAAATTGATTATACCGTAGAGACGCCCAAATTGGGCGTCTCTACAAATGCTACGCCTGGGCATTACTCTCCAACCATGTACATCTTCTCCTTTCGCCAACGAACACGGTGCTTAGTAATCTGATGCGCAGGGTCTTGACCGGCTATGCCGTATATTTCAACCACCGGCATAAGCGGGTGGGGCATCTTTTTCAAAACCGTTATCGTTCCATTCTATGCCAGAAAGACGCCTATTTTCTGGAACTAGTCCGCTATATTCATTTAAATCCGCTGCGCGCCGGAATAATAAAAACAGTCGGCGAATTGGAACGCTATCCGTGGTCAGGGCATGGCGTACTGGTCGGAAAAAATAATAACGATTGGCAGGCGCGGGATAAGGTTTTACAACACTTCGGATTCGCCCATAAAAAAGCGATCCAAGCCTACCGGGTATTCATTGAGGAAGGAAAAGAACATAGAGAGAACGACCAGTATGAAGGTGGCGGGCTGCGGCGGAGTGCGGGCGGGTGGGAAATTATAACTGGTATGAAAAAAGCGCGGGAATATTGGCAGAGCGACGAGAGAATCCTTGGTGAGGGAGAATTTGTCGAGCAAGTCCTACAGTCGGCGGAAGCAGAGGAAGCCGGAGTGGGGAAATTAAGGCGGTCAGGTTGGGATTTGGAAAAAATTGCAGGAGAAATTTGCAAAATCATGCAAGTGAAAAAAGATGATTTGAGGAAGAAATGGCGTGTGTCACGGGCTAAAAAAGCTCGGGCGCTGGTAGCATATTGGGGCAAAAAGCTGGGGATTTCCGGGATCGAGATATCGAAATATTTAG
>DAOVYW010000043.1 GCA_030635415.1 Candidatus Firestoneibacteriota bacterium | reverse complement strand
TCCAAATAGTTCCAGAAGTTCCAGAAGCACCGGGCCATATTTTTCATCCGCGCGCATGCTTTCCAGTACCTCGTACATTATGCCGGAAACCCGGTCGGTGTCTTCTTTGTAAGCCACGCCGATATCGAAGACATAACCCGACCATCCCAGCGTCATGTTGGAAATGGTATTGATGGAACCATTAGGGAAAATGTGCACTATTCCGGAGAGGTCCCTTAAAACAATGGTGCGAAGGTTAATCGCCTCCACCAATCCGCCGGTGCCGTTGATAATGGCCACATCGCCCAGCCGGACTTGATTTTCCAGGATGAGAAAAAGACCACTGATAAAATCCTTGATCAGACTCTGTGCGCCGAAACTGACGGCCAATCCAAGCACTCCGGCCGTAGCGATGATAGGGCCGATATTGATGCCCAGTTGGGAAAGCACGATCATGATGGCGATGCCCCAAAGAACCAGGTAGACGATTTTTCTTAATACGCTGATCAGGGTCCGGATTCGCTTATCCAATTCCTCCCGGGTTTCTTTAATGTCGGCTAGGAGTTTTTTGGAAATAAAATGCTCCAGGGCTCGCAGACCATATTTAAGGATTATATTGAGCACAAGAAAAACCAGCAAGGTGATTAAAATACGTGGACCGGCCACTACCAGAAAATCCATAAAATCCTTGGCATAGGTATGAAAATCGAAACTGAAAGGTTTCATGAGTAATACTCCTTTAAATTAAAATATTTAGTAAATGATTAGTTAGTATCGGTTGCGGAAAACCAAAATAAATTCCTCCCGTAATCCCCACTCATCAAGAGGCTCAGAATCATTACTTATTCGTGCATTTTAATAGTTGCTGGTTTCTTCCGATTAAGGAATACCAGTTCGATTTCATGCCGTTTATCCCCGGAGCGGCAGGATAACCTGACACCACCGCAATATTTTTCCTGGGGAATGGAGAATTCAAACTTCCCTTTTTCTCCCGGTAAGGACAACTCATCCGGGTCATGTTTAAAACGCGCATAAAGCCGGGTTATTTTATTTCGATTGATTTTATGGATATTTTCTTTACCGGCATGAAAAAGCTCCAAGCTTAATCTGATATTTATATCATGGCGCCGGTCCACCCGGACAACCCAGCGGGTGGCGCGCGTAAAGGGCCCTAAAGCTTGAGCAGGAATTAAAATGGGCCGACGTTGAAGATTTAAGCGTTCTTCCTCATTTCCGGTTTGATCGTATAAAACCAAGCGGTGTCCGGCTTGACTAACGGTTAAATCTTGTATCAGCACGGCCTCCGGTCTATTTCCCTGATCCAGATATTCAGCCAGTTTTTGATCGGTCCAGATTAATGATTCGGCCGGAGTGGAAGCAGGGGCCGGTAGAGGTGAAGGCGTAGGAGTAATGTTGCGCGCTTCAGCGCCAAGCAGAGGTAAAATTATCATGGTTGGAAATATTAAAGCTTTAAAAATCATTTTAGAACTAGGTTTTAATCGCTGCATAATTCACCTCCGGAATTCAAAACTAATTTAAGTTCCTGAGAGAATTCATGCTTTTGCCACTCCCTCAGGTTTCTGCCAGCTTGACCCTTAAAGCCGGCTGAGAAAGCTTCCGGATGGAGCGCCAGTTCTTCCAGACTGGATAAAGGCCATATGAGTGCCGGGTCCATATCCAGACTGCGTCCCTTGGACTGGCGCCAGGTTTTCAATATCGCAAAACGTCTTTTTTCCACCTCAGTTCGCTTAGGCGGAAGAGTATTCCTGGTTTTGGGCAGAGGAATGCTGCTGGAGTGTAGTCCTTTTTCTATGGCTTCAGCTAATTTCCAATTTTTTCTGTTTTGAAATACAAACTTGAGTCCCTTTAAGGAACTTAAATCTATAGCAGGTTTGTGCGCGAGCATTAAAAGTGTCTCGTTTGAAATAACCTTAAATGGCGGACGGTTAAAATCACGGGCTAATTTTTCCCGAAAAACACAGATTTCTTTCAGCACTGCCCGGGGCCGGGGAGATAATTGCCGGCTTCCTTTGATGTTCCAGAAAAGCTCCTGCGCAGGCAAAGGCGGAATGTATTTTATGTCTTCCAAGCGCCGGAATTCTTCCTGAATCCAGGACCAGCGGCCGGCTTTTTCCAGGCGTTCAGCCAACATTTTCCGGAGTTTAGGCAGATATAAAACATCCTTGGTCGCGTAGGATACAGCCTCGGAACCCAGTGGGCGAATAGACCAGTCCTGGCGTTGCAAGGAGGTCTTTTTTTCAAGTACAATGCCTAAATAAGTTCGTAATATATTTGCCAAGCCCAGCTGGTTGGATCCTAAAAAATGGGCGGCCATAGCGGTATCAAAGATATTACGCACCCGAAACCCATAATCGCGGTCCAGCGAACGGAGATCAAAATCACAAGAATGGAATATTTTTTCCACCCGGGGATTTGCGAGCATACTACCGAGCGCGGTTAGGTCTTTAACCATCAAGGGGTCCAGCAGAAAAACCCGATCCGGCAGACCGATCTGGAATAAGCATATTCTTTCCGGATAGTGATGAAACCCATGCCCCTCCAGATCCAAAGATAGAGCGGGCAGGCGTTTTAAGGTTTCAGCCACCTTGTTCCAATGCGCCTGCTGTGTGATTATTAACGGCATAGGGTGTTGATTAGCCGTAGAGGAAATCATTTCATGCCGCCGTTTTTCAAGCCCAAAGTACGCTTTTTTTTCCTTCGGAATGGATACTTTCCTGCTTTTCTCAGATAAGCTTCCAATTCTTCCAGATTTGCAAAGTAATGCTCATGAAGATTATCCTGCAGCTCAGAACCGTGGCATTCAGTTTCTTTTTTAGTATCCCATCCATAATCACGGCATATTTTAGGCCGGCGGTCATAAATTCCACATTGGGATTCCGGGGTTAAATAGCGGCAGCTGGTATTTATCTGGAGATACCAGTCTTTTTTATCAATAAATATCGAGATATCTTTATGCGCAATGTACCAGCGAAGATTATCATAATCTTCCGGGGTTTTTGGACGATCAACCTCCAAGGCGAAGTATTTGCAACATGCTCCTCCACAGACTTGACAATTTAAAACCGGTAGTTTTTTAGGTGGTGATTTTGCCATAGATACTTTGATTATCCCCCTTAGCGTAATTCTTTTAAAGCTTTAGCGGCTTTTTTTCTAATGTGCCGGTTACGGTTATGAGCAAGTTTCTCCAAACGGAGGCGGGCCGCAGGATCCCCGATCTCGCCGAGAGAATGTATGGCAAAAATGACGGTATCCAAATCCTGATCGCGGGTTGCTTTTAAAAGTGCGTGCACCACCGCTGTTTCTTCAAAGAATCCAAGTTCCTGGACTGCTTCGCGGCGTACCAAAGGATATTTATTATTTAAAGCCTGAACCAGCGACTGAGACGCCGTTTTGCCGCCTATACGGCCCAAAGCCAGAATAGCTTCCCGCCGGACGCGGGGATCAGTATCGGAAATCAAACGGCTTATTGTATTCGCGGATGGTTGGTGTCTCATTTTCCCCAGGGTTTTTACTGCTTCGATTCGGACCTCCGGTTCGCAGTCTTTAAGCATTTGCTGGATATCCGGAATAACTTCCTTGTCCTGAATATGCCCTAAAGCGCTTAGGGCTCCCAGCCGGGTGAATTTATATTTATGCCGTAAAGCTTGGCGCAGGGCGGGTATGGCGGCGGGTGAACCTATTATGGTCAGACGTTCAACCGCGGCAACTCTGCGATGATGTTCGGTTCCCAGCTCAAAAATCAGCTTGTCGATTTCACGCGACACCTGATAAACTTCCGGCGCCGGTGTGGGAATAACATAAATATCATCCGTAGTCAATGGGCTATGGGAAGCCGGTAGAGTTGTGCCTTTAGGTTCCAACCCGGTCTTGGGTTTTTTATCCGCCTTGCCTTTTCGAAAATAACGTTGGTAGAACTGATCTTCTTTTTCCTGCGGCGTTTGAGTGCTGATAGGCGAAGGAGAATCGACAGGTTTATTCTTGGCAGCGTCGTTCTGTCCGGGGGACGCCTCGGAGCCTGTATATGATTCCCAATTATAAGGATTTTCCAGTTCCGCCGCTGTGCGGCCACGATCCGAACGGGCCTCTGTGCCGGATGGGCATAACAGCCCCCCCCAGAGAAGCAGAAAGTATAGTGCCGTGCAGGTGTATGAAATGTCAGATATGTAGGGTGATGATAAATTTATTTTCATTAATTTCCCTAATTTTTCAGTGGCTGTATTAAAGTAATTATATTTTACAAGAAGTGTAACAAAAGATAGAGGAGAATGTCAACGGCAAGGATTTTTAAAATTGGTATCTGTTGCGGCAGTACACTTCTCTAAGATTGTCATTTCGAGGCGCAGCCGAGAAATCTCCTGAAATCCTTTTGAATTCAAAGTTTTCTTAGAGATTCCTCGCTAACGCTCAGAATGACAAACATGGGAAGTTCGCTAAAACCGCCTTTTCGCAACAGAAACTAATTAGTGCCCTTTTCTTTTTGAATTCTTCCGGTTCTTTCATTAATCGCCCGGATCTTCCGGTTATCCGGATTTTGCAGCAGAGCTTCCAGAGAAAATGGCATTACCAGACTCCAGTTTTTACTGCTTATTTTTCCTGGGAAATTTATCCGGAATTCCCGGGTATCGCGGTTGGTAAACGCGGGACTGAGCGAGAGCCAATCCTGCAGCAACTGAACGCTGAATATCGAAGCGCTGCGGTTGATTTGTTCCAGGATTTTTTCCGCCAGGCAAGCGTCAAAGAACTCAGGCGGCCGGCCTTCCAGGCCGATCCAAGTCCAGAAATAGATTGCTTCGTCATAGGTTTCACGATACCAGCCGATAATATCCCGGACCTCTTCCTCCGAGCGGCCCAGGATGGAGAGTAAAACCTCTTGACTTTCTATTTCTCTTCGCCATCGCAATCTTCCCCGCCGGAAATGCGCCGGCTTAAAAAGCCGGGTAACAAGCGCTTCTACATCAAAACCTCTTTCCCGGCACCTATTCCGGAATAAAAGTTCATCAATAGTTCCCAGCTCGTAATCCCACCAGGCATGCAGGCTGGTTACGTCGTGCGTTGCCAGGGTGGCGATAGCATTGGGACGGAAAGAGCTAGGATCTTTAAAAGCATAAGTATGGTCCCAATCCCTGATCCATCGCAGTACATCCATACCCGGAATACCGTATTCCCTAATGGTTTTAAAAGAACAGTCCGGTACTGTTCCCAGATCCTCGGCACAAGGCAGCATAATAGTGTTTTTTAGCATCACATCCAGGAGCCGCTTGCCATGCTCTTCCCAGCTGCCTTCATCCGCCGGATCAAAGACGCTGTGTACTCCGGAATTTTCATCGTTTTGAGTGCGGGAGATGGTCCATATACGGAAAAGACCCACAAAATGATCTACCCGGAATAAATGATAGAAATTTTCAGCATATTTTAGCCTCTCAATAAGATAATCATAGCCCTGCGCGGCGATCGCTTCCCAATTATACGGCGGCATGCCCCAATTTTGGCCGTTGGCAAAATACATGTCCGGAGGCGCTCCGGAGCACAAATCCAGCTTAAAATATTCCTGCTTTGACCAAACATCCGCGCTGTCCCGGGAAACCAGAAACGGCAGATCACCCAGAAGCAGGATTCCCATCTTTTCAGCATAAATTTTTACGCGCTTGAACTGCTCAAAAATCTGCCATTGCAGCCATTCCTGGAAAAACAGGTTTTTCCGGTTTTCTTTAGCCAAGGCCTGCAAGGCCTTGGCTTCCCGGAATTTTATTTCATCCGGCCAGTCCTGCCAGGATTGCTCTTTATAACGGGCCTTGATTACCCTAAAAAGAGTATAATCCCTAAGCCAGAAGCGGTTCATAGCTTGAAATTTCTTGAGTGCTTTACAATTCTCCCAGCCGCAGCTTTCAAACATGGTTTTTAATAAGTTTAATTTAGCTTGCTTGATACCATAATTAACCCGGTTTTTTCCAGTGGGAAAAGATTTCTCTAATTGACTTAATTCTTTATTAAACGCTGCCGGATTTACTCCGGATAATTCCCGCAATGATAAAAACATAGGGTCCAGGGCAAAAGTGCTTTGAGCGTCATAAGGCGCGAAATCATAACCCACATCATTAAGGGGTAAAAGCTGAATAATACGCATTCCGGTCTGGGAACACCAATCAATCAGCAGACAAAGGTCCGGGAATTCACCGATACCCAGGCTTTTTTTGGAAAAAAGCGAGAAAAGCGGGGTGGCTACTCCAGCCCGCTTCTGGGTACCGATTTTTTCCCACTGCCTGCCGGACCGGGTTTTTAACAGCCAATCCAGGGAATCAATCGGCGTGTTTTGTTCCATAGGACTGTTTTCTCTCCTTTTTATAAGACTGGGATATTTTATTTTGCCGCCCAATATGACATACTTGCGATTTTTTATCAAGATTTTACATATATCCTGGAATTTAAATTGAAATAGTTAAAGAGGGCAAAAAGAACTCATGGGCAGGGTAAATGAGTTATATTACGCTTTGTGAAAATTTAATCAACGAGGAACACATCTTGTTTTGCCCCCCGTTACCAAAAAAGGGGGCGAGGGGGGATTTTTTAAGTATGGCAACGTTTTCAGCAAATCCCCCTTGATCCCCTTTTTCCAAAGGGGGAAATTTAAAATTCAATTTAGATTTTAGGGCTGATTAGGGGAAATGGATTTTACGCCGATCCGGCAAAGCTGTGCATCCATTTTCGCATGTTATCAAAGATGTTCTCGAATTTTTCATTAATGCTATAATAATGCCGCTTTAGATACTCCATTAACGCGCCGGTGGCCCCATAACTGGTTTTCAGATTTTCCGGACTTCCGCCGGCCAGGACAGCGGGCATGGAGACCGCGTGGGGAGCGATATCCTTTATACTCTGTTCAACAAACTCATCCCGCACAGCAAATTTCTCATAAGATACTATGGCCCCCAAATTTACGATCTCATGGAAAAATTGTAAATTCCAGTAGTTTTCCTGCATTTTTCCCTCGGAAACATAGTTCAGTTCTTCCGTCTTTGCTATAACTTCATCTCCATAAATATCATAATAATGCCTGGCCATGTATTTGCGCAGGTAATTGATAAATATTTTTTGTTGGGCATAAAACTCTCTGCGGCTGCGCGCGTTTGCCATGTTCAAATACAACTCCTGGCATTGGCTGCTGGTTTGCGTTAATTGTTTTGCCAAAGTGGAGTTTTCCATAACTTTTTCCGGAATTTGGTGCTCAATATAATTCATTGGGCCGGTATTCAGTATTCGCATATGCGTCTCAAACCCTACAATTGCAGGCAGGTATTTAATCAGGAACAATCCAATATGGCTTAAGCACTTGTTCAGCAGGTTAATCAAAACATTTTGCTTTTCATCAACCTCTATCCTGCTTCTTCCGCTGAAGGGTAATATTTGCAGTTCATTCCCGGCCAGCTTTGCTTTTATCTCATTTGTGTCTCGGGCAGTGGTTTGCCCTATCAGCGGGACAGCAGCCGCGAATTCTTTCCCGTTCACAGTAATATTTACAGTTTGTTTTTGAGTGGTAGCAATGGCAAACACATTTTCTGCCTGTACTTCAATCTGTTTGCCCAGTTTTACGAGGGTAAGCTCTTTCTTGGCAGCTTCCTTTGTTTTAGTTGACGCATACTTCCAGGACAATACCCGGGCTAGTCCCTGGGCGGTTTCATCCTTAAATGATATTACTTGCCCGGTCTTTGAAACCGGCGCTTTTGTTTCTTCTGAAGAAATCATCCCGCTTAAGGCGGTTCGTAAAGCTTTAAATTCAGGGTTAAGACCTTTTACTTCGGCCTGTTTTATTACCTGGTTAATCTCCTGCAACATCATTTCCGCCACTGTCTGCGGCAGAGCCAGGGTGGTTAACTCCGTAATCCTGGTTTCACTCATAAACGAAATGGCTGGAGGTTCAGTCTCGCTTAAAGCATTGATGATCAGTGCGGCCGCGCCCATATCGGCTAATTTATGGGCGTTGGTTTTGTTAAACTCTGCCAGAAATACTTTAAGCAAATTGTCATCCGGCAGGGTTTTAATAACCCCCAGCAGGGTGTTAATACCGGCATCATCCGCCCAATAAGGATGTTTATCCAGCAGATTTTTAACATCTTCATTCTTTCTCGCTGCTTCCCGGGCCTGCACAATCAACTCTGCTTTGGCTGTATCCAGGCTGAGCTGTTCCTTTAAAAACCCGGCATTGACAAGACTGAATCCGGGATTTAATTGCTTCATCAGCAACAAATAAATCCCGATAATTTCCGCCGGCCCCACGGTGATTTTCTCCTGTTGCAAAAGCCGGCCCATGGAATTCTCAGGATCACGAGGCAGTTGTATTTTGCTTTGTGCTTCTTCCAGAGCTGCCAATTCATTATAAAAAATGACTTCTTCTACCCGGCTTAATCCCAGCTTGGTCAGATCTCCGGCGCGAATGAGCCGGGCCCATCGGCTGGTCTGATGCTCCACTA
Source organism: Candidatus Firestoneibacteriota bacterium (assembly GCA_030635415.1). Classification (GTDB taxonomy): domain Bacteria; phylum Oederibacteriota; class JAAXVQ01; order JAAXVQ01; family JAUVAV01; genus JAUVAV01. The sequence goes on along the minus strand of DAOVYW010000043.1, from coordinate 4,801 downwards.
TGCGCTTCATTTGGTATTCGGCCATCCGGGCCAGTCGTCCTTCCAGGCCTCTCCGGCGCGTGCCGGTCAAATCCAGGGATGCCAGCAGATGGCGCGGCATATAAATCTCCATTTTTCCTTGGGCATTGATATTCAGCCGGGAATAACCAAACAGCAGGCCAATGATATTCCGAAACCAGGCTTTTGTGCCCTTGGTTGCAAAGGGCTTAAAGATAATGCGGTCGGCCATAGCCGGGTCTATGGCAAACCTCCTTTCCGTAGCATAAGCGGTTTTTATACCTTGGATATATTCGGAACCATTGAACTGCTTGATTTTATCAACTTCTATCCTTGAATCTTTATCAGAAATCAGCTTGTAGGAAAAATTCGGCTGAACCGGAAGGCCAAGGGCAACGGCTGCCTGCGCAGTGAAAAGAATCAAGCCTAGTATTGGCATCACCACCCATCTCCGAAACAAAGGATGCTGGTCAAAAAATCGATTGCGTTGGTTGGTATATTCTCCATAACGGGGCTCGATACCTGCCAGCGGCGCCTTTTTGATACGGGAATCGGTAACCGCAGGAGATATTACAAGCTGTGCTGATGGTTTTTCAGTTCGTGAAATTTTACTTATAAACGATTTTACTCCGGGTCTGATTTGCCGTTTAACATATCGCAGCTTCTGCTGCCAGGTCATACGGCTGGCGATTTTTTTTCGCAGTTCTTTTTCATATTCTTCTCGGGATAATTCCTCGTCAGTATCGTCTTGCTTGGGCTTGAAATGCTTATATATAATATCCAGCATTTCCTGGGAGGTTAAGTGCTCCCGCAAATAGCCGGTCTTGGCGAAAAAGACCGAGGTATACAAATATTCCTCCGGAATGGATTCTCCGGGACTCACACTCAGCCAGATCATGGCCTCAATTAAGGCCTTGAAATTCTCATTAGTGCGTTCTACTCTTTCAGCAGCGCCGCTGTCTATGCGAATCACTCTGAGTTTACCTTCTTCGCGGGCAAGGTGGAAATTCCCGCCATGCGGATCAGCCAGATAATATCCGTGTTCAAACATCTGGCACATGAGAAAATCAAAAATAATTACTTTAAGCTCACGCAGTTCCTGGTTATTTACTATTCCACTTTTGATTAATGCCCGCTCTTTATCCAGGGAAATACCCGGGGCCAGGTCTGTTTCCATGGTAACCTTGCTATGAATACTATCAGGATGAATTTTAGCAATATCAAATTCAACCGTTGGGCCGCTGCTGAGAGTATAATGCTGGTTTTTATTGATTTCTTCAATTTGGGTGGTAAATTCCGAGGTGATCCGGTCTTCCTATTCAAAGTCCGCGTCCTCGGAAATAACCCTGAAAATCTGGTTTTCCATGCCTTGGGGAACAGGCAGGCCGGCATTACGTAAATCTTTTAATACTCCGCTCAAGTCAATAAGATCTTTGTGCATCTCCTGAGCGACCTTGGGACGCTTGACTTTAAATATGCTCTCTTCTGAGGAGCCTTTTTTTATGACAAAATAAACAATCTTTACGCCGGCTTCACCCGCCCCCTTGCCGATATACTCGAAATTCGCATCAAATCCCCCAGGATATACTTTCTCAATAGTTTCGAAGACAACCCCTTTGCTCAAAGGATCGGCCTGGCTGGATTGGCGCCCCAGTCTCTCCCGCAATTCGTCTGATAAGGGAATATCATAGGAATGCGCCAGGATCTGCGACATTTTGACGCCGATCAGGCCCAGGGATTTCATAAGGTCCGCGATCACATCGGCTTCGCTTAGTTTTTCTCCTTCCAGCGCCCGGGAAAGGCTGATGGAGAGGGCCTGGACCATCTCGAGTTTGCGTCGGTTATCACTTCTGGCTAAAACAATCCGGGTTATTTTTTTAAGGGTCTTTTTATTTTTGCTTTGGGGAATGACCTTTTCAAATACCCGATTCATAAAATCGTCAAAGATGTCCTCGTGCGCCAGAATGCCGCCCTGACCCACAAACATCTGCCGGATAAATTCTTTCCTAACGCTTTGGCCGACCAGGGAAAAGTCTATTCCCACAATGGCCTCTTCCCCGCCAGCTGGCCGGCGCCCGGCAAACATCTCCCGGAAGCGGCTGAAATCAACTCTGAAAAAGCATTCCCATTCACGCAGGAATAAAGGCTTGCCTTTAATGCCCAGGATCCAAAACAACAATTCCTGTTTTTCTTTAGGGCATGAATCCCGTAAAAACATTTTTGATTTTTCCTCATAAAAAACGCTCTTAGTGGCATCCTCGTCTGTAATCACATTTTCTTTCAATTGATACAAGTGAGGTTTGATGAGCATATATTCCTCATAGGTCCGGGCTGCTTCCATAATGGCTAATAGGACATCGTCGCGCAAATAACCGGGCTTGAAATATTTAAGCCCCAGATCAACATTTTGTTGGATGAATTTTAAATGTCGCTCTTTGATTTCCGGCCAGGCCGCAGCATCCTGCTTTTCATCCCAGTGATATAATGCGGGAGATAATTCCCGCTCCATTTCCAGGGAAATTAGCGCGTATTTGTCCCGGAGATAATTATTGGCAAAGAGGTCAAGCATGCTCTCCAGGTTTGCTTGCTTCGTTTTCAAACCATCCGGCCGGGTTAAATCGATTTCATATTCCGCCAGTTTTTCCAGATATTTATCCCGGATGGTGGACGAGCGGGAAAACATAGTTTGGATATATTTTATTTTCTCTTCAAATGAGAGAGCTCTCTCATTAACTCTCTGGATTATATGCGCTTCCGCCAGGTCAGGAATGGAAGAATCCAATTGAGTTTGCTTATGCTGGAATTCAAAATGAAAAATGTCCACTTGGGGAAGGTGCTGCCAACGCTCTGAATAATACAGCCATGACCATCGGATTAAGCGCCGGAAAAGTTTATCCTCATAAAGCCACTGCCAAAAAGTCTCTCTGACATAGTTTTCAACCTGCAGATAAGTATACTCAATATCCTTTTCATCTTCACCCGGGTGGTATCGTTCTCCCAGGAACTTCTTTGCGGTTGCCATGTAGTTTTCAACAAATGATTCCCGGCCGGTTTTCAATTGGAAATACCACCACCGGAGTTGTATATATCTCCAGCCTTGCAAAAACCATTTTCCAATATGAGCCCATGGAACTTGTGTGTTTTCACTCTCAGCGGCATCAAATTTGTCACTATCTTTTTGACCAAAACCATGAACTTTCATACCGGTCTGCTTTAATCCCAAATAGCTGAGCATACCCGAATTAATAATCTGCATCCGGCCATCCCTGACCAAAAGGGGAGCAATGGCCTCCAGGGCTTGAATTATTTGTGGGTTGTCTTCTCCTTTTTTATGCTGCTTTTGAATAATCTCACGGATATCATTTAAATCCATTACCATGGTTTTTTGGTTGCCAGGTTCAAGTTCGCAAACCTCTTTGCCCAGTAAATAAAAAAGGAGGTAATTTCGATAGACCGAGGCTGGGATCAGTTTTTTTATTTCGGCGATGGTTACATTAAAGTTTTGATTGGAATCAAGGATAGATTGAAACCAGGAATCAATATCTTCGCCGTCTTCCAGCAAATCCTTCCGGTCCAGGTATTTGGGTATTCTGAAAACAAATCCCCGTAATATCCGTTCGAATTTTTTTATGAGCCGCACTCTCATTCTGCGGATTTCTTCATCCTGGCTTTTACTGGACGCTGAGTACTCACCAGGCGATCCCGGGGAACGGCCTGTTTTTTCCGATTCTTTTAGCGGTATTTTTGGAGGTGTTCCCACATTACCCGCTAAAGCTTCACCCCGCATCATGCTATAATAACCTGGCTCCTGATCCACGTTTATAAGACGCTGGAGTTCGCCGGCTTGACCGGTTTTTTTCAGATAAACCAGGCAATTGAAGTAGAAAACATACTCAGCCCAGGTTTGGAAGTTATAAAATGCCCGGTTGACAATAATTTCTTCCGGTGTGGGTAAATCCAGTAATGGTTTTAGGTACTCGGGTTCTTCCGGAATAACTCTGTCAAGAGAAAAAAGCGAGGGGATTCCCCGCTGTTTTTGCTTATGGGACATATAACTGCTGTTCAGAAATGCGGCCAATGTTTCCAGGGATGGAACATCGCTATTTCCAATCATCTGCCGCGCCAATTCCCGGAAATTATCAGCAGCCAGAATTCCTCCGGCATCAAAGAAATAGATTAAAGTTATGATTTGGGGCTCAAGCTGCGAGATATCCTGCACCGGCATCCCGGCGGATTCTAAAATATTTTTTACTTTAGTTTTAAGAAACTCCATGTCAGTTGGCGATATTTCCATTTGTCCGGTTAGCAGCGCAAATAGTTTTTTCTGAAAATAATCATCTGGAGATAAGAATCCGAGGGCATTAGTTTTATGTGATCCTTCTATGAATAATTTCGTGAGCAGTGATAATTGTGCTGAAAATTCAATGCTATTGCCTTCAGGTATTATTTTCCTGTATATTTCATAGAGTTCATCACTGGATAAGTCGAAAAGCTTCCGGATCCCGGTAAAATCACCCTGCGCTAATTCCTGCTGGTATAATACCTCTTGCGTACTGGAATGATTCAGGGCTTCTTCAAAGCATCTAAACACACATTGACTTAATTCCGGGGAAGAATGCAAAGTATCCCTTATGGCTTCAGAATCAGGATTATTCAGAAGCTCATCATATATAAAGGCGCCCACCTTTGGGGAGTTGTGCGAAAATGGATTTTCAAGAAAACAGCTTAAGACCGATTCTCTGGCCGGGGCCGAATCAGAGTGATCCCTGGTAAGTTTAAGGATGAGGAGTCCGGCGAGTTTTTC
>DAOVYW010000239.1 GCA_030635415.1 Candidatus Firestoneibacteriota bacterium | reverse complement strand
GGGCTGTACGAAGGGAGTGAAGCGGCTATGGTCACTCTGGACGCAATAGAGTTTGAATCCGATGAATCCGATGGATTTGCATTTACTTTGGGTGGTATTGATGCAGATTGTCTTCGCAGAATTCTGGGCGAGATAGCGACAAAAACTGACTTAGTTCTTAATGTTGATGCCGATGATCCTCGCCGATTACGGGATTCCTGAGGACGAACTGATAGGACTTTGCTTTCAGAACAAACATATCATGCGTGCTAAAAAGCGTCTCTTGCTTTATACCGCACTAAGCAAGAGAGTATCCCTGGATCCGGAAAAATCACTGTATTCACGTGTTGCTTTGTTTTTAAGCGATCTGGAGCTGCTGGAAGATCCTGAATTCCACCGGCAATATTCCGAACAGACAGACTATATAAATGTGGAGCAGGTTCCCATCGCTTTGCTTACTCTCAGACCAGAGACGGGATATTGAGCTTTACCTACTTTAAACGCCATGCTACACGGCCGTAATAAAGGGAGTCTTGCCGTAAATGCTAATTTTTAAAAATCCTGGCCGGCTGATCCCGGTTGGCCTACTTAAGGGTCTCAAGGCCCGGTTGGGCCGGGAACATCAGGTCACAATAGTTGTTTTTTTTCTGGTTTTTCTATTCAGTATTGTGATTTTTGCAAACGCTTGGGTATGTGATGATGCCTATATAACTTTTCGAACCCTGGATAATCTATTCCACGGCTACGGCTTGACCTGGAACATAGCAGAAAGGGTTCAGGCATATTCTCATCCTTTGTGGATGTTAATTATGGCTGCAAGCAGCTATTTTTCCCGCGATTTCTATTATACCAGTATCCTGCTGGGTGCGATATTCACCCTGGCCGCGTTTCTAATATTAGTCCTGAAGATTGCCAAGAGTCTGGGTGCCGGTATAATCGGGGCTTGCCTGTTAAGCTCCTCAAAAGCCTTTGTTGATTATTCCACCTCCGGCCTGGAGAATTCCCTAACCTATTTTATTTTAAGTGTATTTTTCCTGATTTATTTTCTGTCCACCTGGAATTATAAAACTCTTTTTTTACTGACTTTAACCGCAACACTGGGAATTCTGAACCGCATGGATACAGCCTTGCTTTTCTTCTTCCCCCTGGCTGGAGTCATTTGGCAAATGTTGAAAAATAGGGAATGGAAAATATTCAGCATAGTCTTATTAGGGTTGATGCCGTTTCTAATATGGGAAATGTTTTCCCTGGTCTATTACGGCTTTCCTTTCCCTAATACTGCTTACGCTAAAATTGCCACGGGGATTCCCCAGGCTGACTTAATTAAGCAGTGCGGATATTACCTTTTGAACTCGTTGAGCCGGGATCCCATAACGCTTTTAGTTATAGGATTGGGCATACTGCTGCCGCTGGTAGTTAAAGAAAAAAAAACATGGCCAGTGGTGCTGGGGATACTTGTCTATATGGCATATCTGTTTAAAATCGGGGGAGATTTCATGAGCGGACGGTTTCTAACTGCCCCCTTTTTCTGCGCTGTAATAATGCTGGTAAGATTGCTTAGCTTTTCGGTGAAAACCGGCATAACCGCCTTGGGTATGATTATTCTACTGGCTTTTTGCTCTCCGCACAATTTCGATAGGTTGATGAATAATAGGCGGTATAAAAAAAGCCTTTTTGACGGTCACGGAATATGTGATGAACGCGGTTACTACTATCCTTTGCTGGGATTGCGGAGAGTTTTTGCCGGACAAAATTATGCCGCCTATCCGCCACATCCGTTTCATCTTTATATCAATCAGGGAAAGCAGTGCCGGAGAGAGGCGGTTCCGGTGATAGTGCACAATTCGGTGGGTCTGCTGGGATACCATGCCGGGCCCTGGGTGCATATCATAGACCAATACGCTTTGTGTGATCCGCTCTTGGCTAGACTGCCGGCTTTAACCGGCGGACAGCGGATAGGGCATTTTAAAAGAAAAATCCCCGGTGGCTATATGGAATCCCTTAGAACAAAAAAAGACTGTTTGACGGATAGGCAATTGGCCGTTTATTATAAAAAACTGAAAAATATTACCCAAGGAAAAATATTCCGGTGGGCACGGTTAAAAGATATTATTAAAATGAACCTGGGGTATTACGGAGTGCTGATAGATCAAGCCTACTATTGCCAGCCCCTGGGTCCGCGCAGATTGGCGGAAATTTCCGAGCAAGATAAATATGCGGATTTTCTGCATGAGGGGAATTGGGCGTATAAAATGGTGCAATACCGCCGGGCGGAAGAACAGTGGCATCAGGCGCTTAATCTGGAGCCGGACCGCTTGGAGGCTAGAGCCAACCTTGGAATTATGTACGAAAAAATGGGGGAATACAATAACGCCTTGCAAGCGTACGCCTTGACGGCAACACATAAGAAACCTCCCTGGAACAGTTACTATCAAGAGCTATTAAGTAATATCCACCGGGAAGCACACCAGGAGCACGGCGCACTACCCTAGTGTCGTGTCTCGTAAATAACATAAATAAGTCACCTGCTCATAGCAAGACCCCTAAAAACGAAATATAAAAAAGTTATTGTGAATAACTACCAGTATGGGCAAGGATATCGTTGGTATCGGGGCGTTTAATTCGGTCAAGCCCCTATATTTTAGGACAAAACTTTTGCTGCTAAATGAGAGCCTCTTTGTTTTTGGAAGTCAGGGATAGTCAACCAACCTAATCCTTGATGAATCCTTTTGTTTTTATACCAGTGCTTGTACTGTAACCACCCTAAAAATCCATCGGTAAAGCTGCTGTATTCATTGCGATATACTTCTTCACACTTATACCGAGAAAAAAACGACTCGATATATGGCTT
>DAOVYW010000200.1 GCA_030635415.1 Candidatus Firestoneibacteriota bacterium | reverse complement strand
GACGCGGGCCGGACATACCGAGGCGGCCATTGACCTGGTCCGTCTGGCCGGACTACCCCTGGCCGGAGTGATCTGCGAAATTATGAATGATGATGGGACCATGGCGCGCCTGCCCCGGCTTAAACCCTTTGCCCGGCGTCATGGTTTGAAAATCATCAGCATTGCCGACTTGATCAGGTTCAGGCGGCATCATGAAAAACTGGTGCGGCGAGTGGCGGAAACCAGGATCCAAACCCGGTGGGGCGCATTTAATCTTATAGCGTATGAATCCGCGGGAGAACCAGGAACTCACTTGGCCCTGGTCAAGGGAGTTTTTTCCAGGAAGGTTAAAAAAACGCCGCTAGTGAGGGTGCATTCCGAGTGTTTGACCGGTGACGCGCTGGGATCCCTGCAATGCGATTGTGGGGAACAATTGCACCGGGCTTTAGCCATGATAGAAAAGGAAGGGGAGGGTGTTTTGCTTTACATGCGTCAGGAGGGCAGGGGAATCGGACTGGCGAACAAGGTTAAGGCCTACCATCTTCAGGAGCAGGGATTGGATACGGTGCAGGCCAATGAGAGACTCGGATTTCCGGCTGATTTGCGGGACTATGGAACCGGGGCGCAGATATTGGTTGATCTGGGTTTAAGCCGTATTCGCTTGATGACAAATAATCCCCGTAAAATCGTGGGGCTGGAAGGATATGGGTTGAAAATTACTGAGCGGGTTTCTTTACAAGCGGGAGTGACGGAGAGCAACCGGCGCTATATTAAAACCAAGAAAAAAAAACTCGGGCATTTATTGGAGGTGTAGGGGGCCCCCTACAAAAAACATATTGCATCATAAAGGCTTTGTATTGTAGGGGCGTTTAATTAAACGCCCCTGCGTTCTGTGGGTGGCATAAATCATGTTTTGCGGGATTGTAAAACAACGTAAAATGTTCACAAATGGAAAAGCGAATGGCGAATATCTTATAAAATCAAGGAGGCAGCTAATGAAAATTTATGAAGGTAAATTAATTTCCGAGGGAAAGAAATATTTTCTGGTGGTCAGCCGATTTAATGAATTTATTTCCACCAAATTGATGGAAGGCGCCAAGGACGCGTTGCTGCGGCATGGGGCCCAAGAGGAGCAACTGGAAATGGCATGGGTTCCGGGAGCATTCGAAATTCCCTACATAGCAAAAAAAGCCGCTGCCTCCGGAAGGTTTAACGCGGTAATTTGCCTGGGAGCCATTATTCGGGGAAACACGCCCCATTTTAATTTTGTGGCTTCCGAAGCGGCCAAAGGTGTGGCGCAGGCCGCATTGGAAACCGGTGTTCCCATTATTTACGGGATTGTTACTACGGATACGTTGGAACAGGCGATTGAGCGGGCGGGCACCAAATCAGGGAATAAAGGCTTTGCGGCCGGTCTGGCCGCGATTGAAATGGTAAATTTATATGGAGAAATAAAGTAAAAGAGGTCAAATATGGGACGCAGGCGTCAATCACGGGAAATGGCTTTAAAAATGATTTTTCAGGTAGATATGGGACGGTTGAATGTCCGTGAGGTTATTAGTTATTTTGCTTCCGGGCAGAAGGCATCGCCGGAAGTTCTGGCGTATGCCGAAGCCTTGACCCGCGGAGTTGCAAGCGACTTGGACCAAATCGACAGCTTGATCACGGATCAGACAGATAACTGGGAATTCGACCGGATTGCCGGCGTGGACCGTAATATTTTACGTCTGGCGATTTACGAGTTACAACATTACCCGGAAGTGCCCAGTAGTGTGATTATAAATGAGGCGATTGAAATGGCAAAGAAATATAGTACTGAAGAGGCGGGAGGTTTTGTCAACGGAATTCTGGATAAGCTGAAAATACGGTCGTAACATGGTCATAATAGGGGATATGGTTAACTATTGATTCTGCTGCAAAACCCCCTAAGAAGTCATTGCGAGCGACCGCAGGGAGCGTGGCAATCTGATTTTATCCTTATAAAATCGAGATTGCTTCGTCGTTGCCGCTCCTCGCAAAGACAGCAAAAAGGGTTTTGTCATAATAGCATAATAGTTAACCATGTCCCCTTGCTCTCCTGTACTTTTAATCTTGACATTTCAGATTTTTGTCCGTATATTTAACCGAAAGTGAAAATATCCTGAAAAAAGGGATATATTAAAGTAGAAGCATCCGCTTCTCGCCCGGCGGCGCCATGGGTTGCCAGTCCGGGCTTGGGACAAATTTCCTCAAGAAAAGTTTTGAAAAGCGGATGATAATATCATCCGCTTTTTTAGTTTGAATAAAATCAGGAGGTGAAATTATCCAAGAACAGAGAATAAATGATGAGATCAAGGCCAAGGAAGTAAGGGTAATCACGGCACAAGGAGAGCAACTGGGAGTTATGCCGCTGCGTGAGGCCTTGAATTTAGCTGAGACTCAGGATCAGGATTTGGTGGAGGTTTCCCCGGAAGCCAAACCGCCGGTTTGCAAAATTTTTAATTATGGTAAATACCGTTTTGAACAGAGAAAACGCGAAAAAGAAGCGCGTAAACGTCAGCACATAATTCATGTAAAAGAAATTAAATTTCGTCCTAAGATTGATCAGCATGATTACCAGACTAAAAAAGCTCATGTTTTACGTTTTCTCGGGGAAGGAAATAAGGTTAAAGTAACCATTATGTACCGGGGCCGGGAAATGGACCATATTGAATTGGGACGTAAAATTTTGGATAAACTGGTAAATGAACTGCTGGATAAAGTGGTAGTGGAATCCATGCCTCGCGTAGAGGGCAGGAACATGGTTATGATGATTGCTCCCAAAAAGGATGAGCGTCCGGCTAAGTCCGCTAATCAAAGCAATTAATTCCCAGACCGGAGCTAATTAATAATTAAGGTATTCATTAAAAACCAAAACCATTAAATATGTTTTTGGGCATGAAGAAAGGAGAAGGCTGAGAAATGTATAAATTAAAGACTAAAAAGAAGGCCGCCAAGCGTTTTCGCATCACTAAAAACGGTAAAGTGCTGGCCAAGGCCACCGGCCGACGCCATTTGCTGAGTGATAAGGATCCAAAAACCAAAAGGCAAATGCGCCATAATATTGAGATTAAAGGTCAAGTAGCCGCCAATATTAGAAGCGTAATGCCGTATAATTAGCGCTGGTTGTAGAAAGTCAAAACAAATTCCTTCCCCTTGAGGGGGAGGTTAGGAGAATTCATTACAGCCTGCCGGAAAAGAGGCTGAAATACCAGCCGGCATTGGGTTCTAAGAAACTGTAAGGAGGATGTTTAGTTATGCCAAGAGTAAAAGGGGGCGTGACAAGCCGCGCCCGCAAAAAGAAAGTTTTTGATCGCGCCAAGGGATATTGGGGAGCCAAGAAAAACCAGTTTCAGATGGCCAATGAGCAGGTGCGACACAGTCTTAAATATGCTACGCGTGACCGCCGCACCCGGAAAAGGGATTTTCGTGGACTTTGGATTGCCCGCATTAATGCCGCTTCCCGTCAAAATGGACTTTCCTATTCTCAATTTATCCGGGGATTAAAAATAGCCAACATAAACATTGACCGAAAGATTCTGGCTGAGTTTGCCTTTAACGACGCGCCGGTTTTCACTGAGATTGCCGATCTTGCCAAGCAGGCTTTGGCCGCCTAACCCAAGGAGTGTTTTTCTGTCCTCGTTAATTCCTCTTTCCAAGCGCGGATGTAAAAAAATCCGTGACTTGCACTCCAAGCGGGAACGGCTGACCGCCGGATTCACGCTGCTGGAGAGTGAACGGCTGGTGGAAGAAGCGCTCCACGAAGGCCGTCCCCTGGAAGCAGTAATCGGGACCTCGGATTTTTGGACCCGGAGACCGGATTTGATTCATAGCTTTGCGGCCGCCGGTATTTCCACTTCTATTGCTTCGCCTAAACAGATGGCATGGCTTTCCGTAACCGAGCAGCCCGGAGGGATTTTAGCCGTGGTACCGCGCCCTACATGGCGGGCGGAAGAAATATGGAAAGCGGCCGGCCATACGGGGTTTATAGGCGTATTGGGCGTGGGGCTGCAGGATCCGGGAAACCTGGGAACTTTAGTGAGGACCTTGGCGGCGGCCGGGGGAAATTGCATGTGGCTGAGTCGTAATTGTGTGGAACTTTCGTCGCCGAAAACTTTACGCGCCTCGGCTGGGGCGGTATTTAAACTGCCAG
>DAOVYW010000238.1 GCA_030635415.1 Candidatus Firestoneibacteriota bacterium | reverse complement strand
CCTCTTTATTTATTTATCAGTGGCATTGTAATGGAATTTCCGGAAAATTAAAAGCATTTTCACATCTCTTCCCTTTTTCCCACATATTTATTCTTCAACTCTGCCAAACAGTTTAGAGCTTCAAGCGGAGTCATGGATTCCGGAGCCAGATTTTTAAATTCCTGGATAAATTCCAGAGTCTGGGAATTCTCAAAAAGATTCATTTGCGGAGGAACCACAGATTTGTTTAAAGCATGTGTTGCCAACCGCGAATTACCCGATTCGGTATAATTAACCCGTTCTAAATTAGCCAGCACTTCCTTGGCCCTGGTTATAACTTCCTTTGGCAACCCGGCCAGCCTGGCGACCTGAATGCCATAGGAGCGGTCCGCGCTCCCCTCCACGATTTTTCTTAAAAATATTATGTTTTCTTTCCATTCCCGCACCGCGATATTATAATTTTTCACTCGCTCTTTAGAAAGTGATAATTCCGTTAATTCATAATAATGGGTGGCAAAAAGCGTTTTCGCGCCAATTATATCATGCAGATGCTCGGCTACGGCCCAGGCAATTGATACACCATCAAAAGTACTGGTTCCCCGTCCTACCTCGTCAAGAATTACCAGGGAGCGGGCTGTGGCATTGTTCAGGATATTGGCGGATTCATTCATTTCGACCATAAAGGTACTTTGTCCGCCTGCCAGGTTATCAGCTGCTCCTACACGAGTAAAAACACGGTCCACTATACCTAGACAAGCTTCGGCCACAGGGACAAAACCGCCCATCTGGGCCATGATCAATATCAGGGCATTTTGCCTAAGATAGGTAGATTTCCCGGCCATATTTGGTCCGGTAATAATAAGTACTTGTTTCTCTTTTTGGTCAAGATGAATATCATTGGGAATAAACTTTTCCTGGGTCAAACGCTCAACTACTGGATGACGGCCTTCACGGATTTCAATGATATCTTCATCCGTAACCTGAGGCCGGATGTAATTATGGCGAACCGCGGTTTCGGCCAGTGAGAACATGGCATCCAGGGTAGCCGTCAGATCCGCGGCCTGAAGAATTTCCGGCAATTGCTCCGCCACTCGGGCGCGTATTTCAATAAAAAGTTTTTGCTCGAGTTCAAGGAGTTTTTCCTGGGCCCCCAGCACCTTACTCTCGTATGCTTTTAACTCAGGTGTAATATAGCGTTCCGCATTTACCAGGGTCTGCTTGCGTTGATAATCTTCTGGAACTATTTTAGAGTTGGCCTTGGTGACCTCGATATAGTAACCAAATACATTGTTGAATTCCACTTTGAGCGTAGTAATGCCCGTACGTTCCCGTTCTTTGGTTTGTAGTGAAGCGATATACCCTTTTCCCTCCCTGGTCAGAGACCGCAATTCATCCACTTCTTGGCTATAACCGGAACGTATGATGCCTACCTCCCTAATAGAAGGTGGTGGTTCATCGTTTATAGCTCTGGTTAACATGTCCCTGGTTTCAATGCATGGGGGCAGACGAACTATAATTCGGGAAAGCAGGTCAGAAGATGTTTTTGCCAATACTTGCTTAATTTCCGGCAGACAGCGCAATGTGGCTTCCAAGGCCTTGAGATCCCGCGGGCTGGCGGTTCCTGCGCCGACCCGGCCGCATAGACGTTCCAGATCATGCATGTTTCCCAGTACCTCGGCTAGAGATTGTCGTAATTTAATGGATTCCGCCAGTTCCGCTACTGCGGACTGGCGTTGCTTAATCTCGGTAAGAGAAATCAGTGGCCGCAAGGTCCAGGTATAGAGACGCCGTCCGCCCATGGCGGTCAAGGTGTAATCCAGTACCTCCAGTAAAGTGTTGCGGCGGGAACCATCGGATAAGTTTCGGATTATTTCCAGGTTCCGAATGGTTGCTTCGTCCAGAAGCATATGCGAATGTACCGAATAGGGGGTGAGCTTGCGGATATGGATCAGAGTGCCGCGCTGGGTCTCGGAGATGTAATGAAACGCAGCGGCCGCTGCTCCCAGCCCCTGAGAGAAATCCCCGCAGCCAAAACCATCCAGGGAATTAGTGCCAAAATGTTCAATCAAACGGATGCGGCCCGCCTCGGGTTCGAACTTATAGCCTTCCAGGCGGGTAATATAGAAAGCGTTGAATCCGCCGGTCGGCGGGTCGCTAAATAATAACTCCTCCGGAATCAATATCTCAGCTGGATACAGACGGTGCAATTCCATCAGTAGATCCGGTATGGCCCGGGGACCGGAAAATTCCGTAATCAGAAACAGTCCGGTGGATATATCCACCGCGGCCAGCCCGAATTTCCCCTTGGATCCGCACAGGGCGGCTAAATAATTATTTTGCTTGGCTTCCAGGCTGTCAGGTGCCAGTTTGGTCCCAGGGGTAATAACGCGTACTAATTCCCGCCGGACCATGCCCTTGGTCTTGCGAGGATCTTCCATTTGTTCCACCACTGCGACTTTCCGGCCGGCTTTCAGCAGACGGTTAATATAAACCTCAGCCGCGTGATATGGCACTCCGCACATGGGGATTTTAACCGCACGACCCTCACCCGAAGTGCGGGCGGTCAGGGTGATCCCCAGCAAACGAGCTCCTTCCTTGGCATCTTCTCCGAACATTTCGTAAAAATCTCCCAACCGGAAGAAAAGCAGCGCATCCGGATTCTCGGTCTTGATGCGCTGATACTGCTCCATCATGGGGGAGGTTTTAGCAGAGGTGATTTTAGGCAAAATGAAAAGCTCCTTAAATTCTTGCTTTTGAAGGATAGTATAAAATAAGCTGGAATAGTATGTCAACAGCAAGCTTCGGGCTAAAGAGGTCAGAAACTAATTAGGGCAAAGAAAAAAAGGACTCAATTT